>NZ_JBHFNU010000106.1:0-49103 GCF_041929145.1 Aerosakkonema sp. BLCC-F183
GCCAGCCAATTCTTCTAACTTTACTATTCGATGCTGTTGTAGCATCACAACTAATATATCCAAAATTAAAAACTCTGCTCTTTTTAGTTGCGTTTTTAAGTGTTGGGTGTAAAATGAAGGTATTAAATTCATTTTTTTCATCAGTTAGGTCTACTTGAGAATAGCAGACCTATTTTTTTTTGACAACAATCGGTCAACCCCGCACGCAGTAAGGGGTTGACCGATTGTTGTCTCCCCCCCAGGATAAATATGATGGCTGGCGGTAATTCGTTTTAACAACCATCCTCTTTCCTCAACTATTTTACAAAGCTTTTTCCCGGATATCGACTTCATACTAAAATTTCTACCACTTTTTCTGAGTCGTTATTCACCTGAATTTCGTTAGCTACTTCTAACCAACCTTGAATGGCATCTTGTAAGTTAAAGATAACTTCTTCATAAGTATCACCTTCAGTAATACATCCTGGTAAGGCGGGAACTTCTGCCCAATATCCTCCTTCTTCGGCGGGGTGTATAATTGCTTTTATTTTCATGTTTATCTTTAGAAAGAGTCAGAGTTTTCTTGATTATAGCAGAATAAGAACCTGCCTTAAACTTCGCGCCCATATTCAAACATGGGCGCGAAAAAGTTAAGTAAGGTGGGCAGTGCCCACCCTACAGAATTATCGAACTGTTGGCGGTTTGACTTGACCGTTTTCTTTTTCGGGTAAGAACTCAACGGGAATTACGGGAACGGTATCTGAATTTGGTAATTCGCCGTTAGTTTCTGGTGTGATTGGCGGGGTGGAATTATTCGATTTGCCTGCTTGATTCCACAACAGCATTGTTAGCAAACCATCGACTAAACCGTTACCGCCGTTGTTACCGCTGACGAGGACATCGGGGATTAAACGGACTTTGCGATCGCCTATAATTTGCATTAGCTGCATTGCCGTGTAACCTTGCGAACCCAAGGCTTCCACACCAGCGCGATAGGTTTCCGCTTTCGCAGTACCCGTAGCGCGAATCGAAGCCGCTTCCGCCGCCGCTTGCAGTTTTGTCGCTTCCGCTTCACCTTGCGCTTGTTTGATTTGCGCTTTGGCTTTCAGTTCCGCAATGCTGACATTCTGTTCGGATTTCACCATTTCTTGTTGAATTTCGGCTAAGGCTGTTTCGCGCACGAGTTGCTGGCGTTGCGTTTGTGCCATTTGCTGCACTTCGTAGGTTTTGCGCTGTTCTTCTGCTATTTTGCGATCGGTCTGCGTTTGCATCAACTGTCCTGGCGGTTGAATATCGCCAATCAAAGTATCGATCGCCTGCACATCGTAACTCCGCAAAGCTGTTTTAATATACTCGGAAGCCTCAGCTTGACGTTCGCTTCTAGCACTCAGGAAATCCAACACCGTGTAAGCTTGGGCCGAATTGCGGAAGTAATTGCCGATCGTCGGTTCTAATACATGATCTACCAGATTTTGCATCGCGCCAACACGGGAAATCACCTTCGGCGCATCCAAAGCACCGACGTGAATAATCTGTGCAACTTCCAAATCGAACGCAAACCCGTCAGTAGAACGCACAGTCAGCGATGCCAGTTTGGAATCGTAATTATGCCGTTCTGTTCTCGCCGACCAGTTCAACACTATATTAGTTGTCGGCACTAACTCCACCTTCATAATCCGGGTATTCAGTGGATGTTTGCCTGGGTAAAGCGGTTCCGTCCACACGCCTTTGTGTCCCGGACGCACCAAATCGCCGTGAGTGAAAGCAGCGCCGCTGACATCTTCGTGCGCTTTGCCAACATAAGAAATTACCACACCGACATAGCCGATCGGAATCTCCGTCATGGCAACTTGTTCCACTTGCACAAACCAAGGATTCAAATTCCAAGACCCGGACAGCAGAATTTGCTCTTGCAAACCCCGTCTTCCACCAGCTGTGATGAATTTCTGACCGTTTTGGAAATTATCGTGTCCGGGAACAACCGCCCCTGCAATTTCGCCTTCCGAGATGGGAATGCCGTCTAAGGTAGTGACGATACCTACTTTGTCCGATGCGACCGTGTGGACGCGCAACTGTTCGCTACTCATACCTTCTTTAGTTGCGTTGGCGGTGGTGATGACTTTGAACAAAGCGGTATTGATGCGGTAAGTACCTGCCGTGAGAAAGCCTAGCTGACGCCCTTTTTCGCCGCCGTTTTTGAGGAATTTGCGGGCATCCTGAAAGTTATCGCAGTCTACAACTTTACCTAAGATGTGTTGCGGCGGGATAGAAGCACCATCGGCGGCGACGATAAGGGCGATTTCGCCTTGGGATACGACGGTAACTAATTCTTTGCGAACTGAAAATTGCCAGGGCCAATAGCCCCAGTGCCACCCAGGTGCAAGGGTATCGGCTTGATATCCAGCTTCGCCGTTTAAAGCTATCAGTCGTCCTGGGGGAAGTCCGCGACCGGTCAGGGCAAATTTCTTGACCACAACGCCGACTTCCCGTTCGCCGATAACGACGAGTCCGCCAAAGAATATGGGGATACAGACGATGACGCCGCCGACTACAATGAGGGCGATTAGTGGCCCGATGTCTGCGCGTTGAATTCGATACTGGGTGCTATTAGTTTGCACCTGTTGTGCAATAGACATCTCCACTAACTCTTGTGGGGTAGGCGTCTCGCCTGCCAAAGAGTTTCTTTCTTGGAGAGGTGCAATGATTTCTTTTGGCTGTGTCTGAGTTGCGTTAAGACTTATCGATGCTGGTTTTTCTGTTTGACTGGTTTTGAGTGCCTCCGCGTTGGCAGAGTTGATGCCGGTGGAAATGGCGATCGATGCCACTACCGATGCCGCCAATCCCACGATTCTACGAGGTTTTGTCAAATTTTTCATAAAAAAAATCATCCCCAAACAGGGAGTAGGTATGCTCACATCTTGCACTACTGTCAACAAGACCTGAGAAACCGCGTTTCTTAATCAAAAATTTAGGCTCTTGGCTTTAATTTCCAAGAAACCCGGTTTCGACGCCTGCTTCAAGATCTGAGTATCCCTACACTAGCAATTCCCCAAGTCTTCACCCAAATTCTTAAACTTCTCGTAATGGCAAGAGGGGGATAACGGGAGAGTGGGAGTGGAAGAATTAATATTTTCCCTTTTTCCTCTTCTTTTTGACTTTTGACTTTTGACTTTTGACTTTTGACTTTTGACTTTTCTATACCCTTCTTAACGTATCCGAATACTCGTTCCGCGATCGCCCAGTTGTGCAAATTCTAACTCCTCTCCCGCCTCTAGCGCTGCTCTAATGGCGGTTTTATCGGGTTCAACGGTGATTTTCTGAAATTTTTCTGGCAATTCAGTTGGCGATACCGATTCATCTAAAAGTAAAGGCGCTTTACCGCCGTGTTTTGTCATGGATAATTTGTAGCGTGCGGTGTCAACTGTTTTGAGATTGTTGACCTCGAAAAACCATTTTAATCTTTCTTTAAGCATTTGGGCGCGTTTTTCATCAGCGGTGGCTAATTCTGCCAACCGTTTCGCTTCTGCTTTGCGAACTGCGGCTTTTGCTTCCAATTCGGAAATTAGGGCGGCGTAATTATCGAGTTTGCGATCGCGTTCTTCTCCCAACTCTTCCAGCCAACTCGTAATTAGCTGTCTGCTTTCTTCATCGTCGCCGTCTAACTCATCCAGCAGCACGTTTAACTGGCTGAGATCGGCGGAAATGCCGAACAGGGTTCGCGGTTGTGCCGATCCTTTGTGTGTGGCGATGCTTTCCATTAATTTGGCTCCTCAAATTTCCCCAATCCATTAATTTTGTAGTATAATATATGTAGTTAGAACACTTCATTACTTTTACCTAAAATCTTTACTGTCACTGACAAATTTTTTCTGATTTTTAACCGCAGATGAACGCAGATGAACGCAGATAAGTTTTAGATTTTTCTGGGTTTATCTAGGTAGTCTGTGGCAAGGATTGTCACACTTAAATCAACTGTAGGGTTCGTCAGACTTTGGTTATAGCTCGATCGCATGAGGTTTTCCGCCTCTGACGTAGCCTACTGAGAGTGCTAATCCAAAATCCAAAATCCAAAATCCAAAATTCCCTGATGTTTGCTTTGTAATTCAGGAAAAACCGACACATGGCTATAAATATCGCAAAACTCAACAATACAATTTCTGTGCTGGAGCTAGTTAAACTGTGGTCAGAGAACCATAGCAGCATCATTATTAATCTTCAGAATTTGCGGGATAACTATCAACGCCAAGGGTTGAAGAAAATTCCCGGTTCCAGAGACGAAAAAGGCAATCTTGTCCCGCCTTTGCTGAAAGGTGAATTTACCGATGGTGGCGAGTATGTGCGTGCGATCGCATTTAAACTCAATCGCAATACCGCCACCATCAATATGCTGACTTCCCGACCGTTTAAGTTGGTCAATGGTGAAGATGGCATCCAAATTACCGAAGTCGCAGGTTTGCTATTTACCCATCTCGAAACTTTCAATAACTACACCATTGTCAGGGATGGCGACATAAATGTCAAGTCCCTACAAGTCAAATTCGCCAGCAAGAAAGTGTTCGATCTGTTCGAGGAAAAAGGCGTAGTTGAAAAAGACGGCAATCCAGTTGAAAACTATGATTTTCGTGCTGAATACACGATCTGTTTCGACAATCTACCGCTAGTACCTGACAAGGTAAATCACAACAATCTTAACGGCGTGTTTGACGATTTAGCCGAAGTGAAAGTACTTGCCAGTATCTTATCGGCTTTCTTGAAGAAAGAATCAGATACTTACATACCCGAACAAGTGGAGGAATTGAAAAAGCACTATCTCTCCAAAAACCTGTATATCAACTTTCCGAAAACGACGGAGTATGCCTCTCTAGATGCAGCGCTTGCTAACGGCACAGTTGATTTTCGCAAAAGCTACAAAGTCGATATTGGCAGCACAGATATCCTCAATTTCGGTAAACTTCATTCCGCCAATAAATTCCTCGATCGCATATACGAAGTATACAATCGAGATACTGGCGAGAAGGTGGAAAAACCCACATTCGATATCGCCTTGGATGCGAACATTATCTTCGCGCACAAAACCCTGTCATCGCGCACCAAAATAACTCAAGTTGACGAGTTGATGCAGCCAATTTTCGATGACTTTCTCGGCATCGAAGATAACGGTAGCGTTGCGGCAATCTTATCAAAAGTTGGCGCAGATAATTTGATGCCAATGTTGCAGGCAAAATGGAACGGAGAAAAAGTCGTTCGCGATCGATTTGTAGCGGCTTTGACTGCCGCAAATGAGCAACTGGAGGAATATGTAGAAAAAGTTTATCGTGAAAAGATTAGTCCGCTGGTTTTCTACATCGGTTCTACCGGAAATTTACCCAATGATATGGAAGCAGTAGCGCAAACTGCGACAGAAATTGGTGCTAAATATCCCCACTTGCAATTCTCCAAATATGAGCGCGAAGGAACATTTTTTGAGGTTGACGATACGATTATTAGCGTGTATGCTAAATATGAGTATTACACGGTAAAAACACCAGCTTAACTGAGATCGTGTCCGGTAGCATCAGTTGCGAAAAAAATCCGATCTTATCTGCGTTTATCTGCGTTCATCTGTCTACATCTGCGGTTAAATTTTAACTAACGATCGCAACAGACAATCTCGGAAATCATGCTTGCACTGTCAATGCTACCAGATACGATATAACATCTGATCATCGGGAGGCTCTGCCTCCCATCCCTCGCGATCGAGTTCAACCCTGTCACGAGAATACATCCTCTTGTTTAAATCACCTCTCATCATGCAAAATTCGCAGCGCCTTTTTAGTTTAGGATTAATCTTGTGTCTCGTTGTTCTAATTGGATCGGTAGTCCTCAATTTCAGTCTATTCTTTGCAGCAAGACATTACTATATTCTCCTAAATCAAATTCGCTTAGATCCGCTGGGTTTGCAGGATTTTCGCGCTAAATCCAGTCAGCGGGATGTGAGTAATACCGCCACAGCAAATGTAGTGTTCTTTGGCGATTCGCGATCGAAAGAATGGCCTTTTCCCAGTGGGTTAAAAGGTTTTTCGTTTGCGAACAGAGGTATTACCGGTCAAACTTCCAGTCAGGTGTTGGAAAGGTTTGATAAGCACGTTTTACCGTTGCGTCCGAAGATTGTGGTTGTGCAAGTCGGTATCAACGATTTGAAAACGATACCGCTGTTTCCTCGCCAAAAAGATAGGATAGTTGCTAATTGTAAGGATAATATAGAGGAAATTGTGAAGCGATCGCGTTCTCTCGGCGCGACGGTTATCCTCACAACTATTTTCCCCGTTGGTGATGTACCTCTGACACGAAAACCGTTTTGGTCATCGGAGGTCGATCGCGCTATTTTAGAGCTAAACTCTTACATATATTCTTTGCAAGCGCCGAATGTGATTATTTTAGATAGCTATTCGCTTTTAGCTGAAAACGGCAAAAATAAGTACCAGCGCGATACTTTGCATACCAACGCCAAGGGATATCAGATTTTGAATCAAGAACTGACAAAGGTATTAGCAAGACTAACTTTATAGCTTCTATTTTTTTAAATGACGGACAACAGAACCAAGAAAACGCCGACTTTGAACAAGTCGATCGCGCAACGCTACTAAAGGACGTTTTTGATAAGATTTGGGTGCAAGCTGAAACGAATAATTATAAGTGCCGCGAAGTCCGGCGGGGATGTTAGCTGAAGTAACTTCGGCAAACACTCGCGTTAGTTCGGCAGCTAAGGTAGCAAAACCCAATTCTTTTGCTATTTTTACAATTAAATCGCCGCTACATTTGACATAGTGCAGTCGTTTCTCGAAATTAGCGCAGTAAAGAATACCCAAATCTAAATGATCTTCTAATTCATTTGCCAAACGCATCAAAAGCACTTGGCGATCGCTAGGAGTAAGCGTATTTAGACTTTGAGCGATCGCCGATATGCTTTCTTCGTTCCACTTCAAACCAGTATATTTGGCAATGTATTCTTCTACATCCTTACCAACAGCACGCCTTACTTGTTCCCGCTTGCTGTTGGATATACCCGTTCCCCCATCTCCAAAGTCACCCTGCATATAAGCGGCGTGCAACAAACTAGCAGCTACTACCTCCACAGGCGCATTAACAGAAGCTACGATACTAGCAGTTCCGACTAAATGCGCGATGAAAGTTTTGCTGTCCCCTCGAAAGAAACCTGTAAATAGAGACATCGCTAGCTGGTATGCTTTCAGAATACAGCTTAGTTCTGTTTCTGAATAACCCTGTCTAGAAAGTTGAGCGAACAGTTGAATGTTTGTTTGAGCAAAGGGATACATTGCTTTTGTTCTTAAGATTTAGAAGCTGTGGCTGTACTAACAGTTTCCTCTTTTTGATTTGGGGATTTCCTTCCCGACTCGCGGAAGAAAATCTTATTCAACTGTTTCTCGATCGGCATCAAAATATTTTGATTAACCCAAGCACCGCGTTTGATTGGTAAATATTGACGAATCGACTCTCTGATCGTTCTTTGCCGATGGCGATTTAACCAAATATAATGACCTTTTAGGCAAGGGTCATCTTCTGATAAGTTCCATTTCTCCCGGAAGTAATTCAAGCTATCGCGATTCCAAGCTTCACTCCAACGCAGAAAGAAGTAAGGTAAATCTGACCAAGCGAATGGGGGTGGCGCAACGTAACTGACGATCGAATTCGGCTCAAAATAAATAGTACCGCCGTTTTGCCGAACCTCCAAACACAAATCCCAGTGTTCTCCCGTACTTAAAAATCTTTCATCCAAACTTACCTTTTCAAATATTTCGGTACGCGCCAGTACACAATGAAACTCGATCAATTCAGTTTCTTCTCGCCGCAGTTCGGAACTTACTTTGTCAACTGATTTTCTGGCGAAGCGATGTTGTTCAAAAAACTGCCGTCTACCCTGCTTGTCTCGGAAGTGTGCAGAACCTCCTGCCATGTGGATGATTTTGTCTTCCGGTTTCCCTTCGCAATAAAGTGGCCCAACTAACCACGCTCCCGTTTCTTCCGCACACTGTAAAAGTCGATCTAACCAAGCCGGAGTGAATAGTACGTCGTTATCAAAAAAGACAACATATTTAGTATCTATTTCCGATAAAATTAGGTTACGCGCTTGATTGGGAGCGAGGAAATTTTCGCGGCGAATTAACCGAAATCCTTTTTCTTTAGCTTGTTTTTCTAGATAGCGTTTTGTGCGAGCGGGTGAATTGCCATCCACATAAATTAACTTGAAGGGTGTAGTTGTATTCTCGTAAAGGCTTTCGAGGGAGCGATCGGTATAGCTGAATCTCTCCCGTTGGGTTATAAGTAAAGTAACTTGTGCTTCTGTCATTTATACATCTCCAGCATTTTTAGTATGTTTTTTTTTCCAGCATATCCGGCTAACTGCGAAACTAGGGAAGTTTTAATAAAATAAACAGGACTTGCCAAACTACTCAAGTAAAATTCCATCTCGCCAGCTGCGATCGCATCTGTTATAACCTCTCCGCCATACTTGAGCAAGTGCTGTAGGTAGCGGCGCAGACTTCCTCGCATAATTTTCGCCATAATCGCTGCTTTATGCCACTTTTTAGGATTAATCATCTGTCCATGACAAATTGTTAAACCGCAGCCACGAATCAGAGCAATTAAATAATCTTTTTCCAATCGCGATCGCTGGTTTTTTCATAAATTTTTCTCCTGTTTTTTTCTAATTATCTTGCTTATAACCAGCAGGGTTGGCATTGTCCACCCTACTTTTAATAATTAAATCTTAAAATATTTCTTTAAATTATTGATTGGCTTTTCAAAAAAATGCCATGACAATGATGCAATAATTATAGTAGCTACGGTTTGTAAAAAGAATTCAATCCATATATTCTTTGAGTAAGATAGGTTCAACTTGCTAGTGAAAGATTCCGGAATTTTAGAAGCTACAAAAGAGTGGTATACGTAAATACCATAACTTATCTTACCAACATTTACCAATGGTTTGAATTCTAAAATATTTCCAACAATACCGCCGAAACCTCGTGCTGCGCGATCTACCAAACCTGTGAAATAAAGAGCGGTAACAGTGTCAAATAACCCAAATCCAAGCGGGCCTTTTATATAATGTCTGGTAAAAATTAAACTAATGAACAACATACCTCCTACCCAAAAACAAAAATTAGATAAATATTTTTTGTTTTTAAGTAGGTCAGGATTGTGATAGTAATATGCCAGTAAAGACCCCATTCCTAGCAAATCCAAACAAGCAAAAGTAAGAAGTTGAACTTTAATTCCGTTCTTGAAAAGATCGAAAAATAATATCCTGAATAATGGGGATATTAAAATAGTTACCAAAATAACTTTTAATAAGTGTTTTCTGGGTAAAAAAAGTATAATTAAAGGCCAAATTAAATAAAATTGTCCCTCTACTGATAAAGTCCAGAAAGGTGAATTAACATCCCATTTGTTGAAAGCATAATAAATGTTAGATGTATAAGTAAAATGCCAAAAATAAGAAAAATTCCAGCCCGAAACAGAAATGATAGTTAGAAAAAGAATTAGATAATATATCGGTAACAGACGCAAAAAGCGGCGGATGTAAAATTTCCTTACAAGCTCTCCCGTATTTTGACCATATAATTCAATTTTATCTCTACATTTCAACAAAATCCCAGTAATTAGAAAACCGCTTAGTACAAAAAAAAGCTTAACTCCAAGTATCCCCCATTCCAATTTTGAATTTAAAAATAGTTCTTTCGGTAGCCAGTGGTAAACTAATACGCCGAGTACAGCTATTGCCCGTAAAGCATCTAGCTGAATCATGTAATCGGGCTTACTTTCCTTTACTGGCTGCGTTGTTGAATCAATGGGTAATTCCATAGTTTATTGGAAATAATAGGTGCTTTAAAAGCCTACAAATATTGTAACTTATGTTTTTGTCATTGACAAACTTCAGTGTTTTTTATATCTTTATTTTTTCCAAAATATCCGGCTAATTGCAAAACTAGAGAAGTTTTAATAAAATAAAAAGGACTAGCCGAGCAACTCAAGAAGAATTCCATCTCGCAAGCGGCGACAATATCGGTCGTAACTTGTTCTCGATACTGACGCCGGTGTCGCACAGCTCGGCGCAGGTTACTCAAAAAAATCCTGGTCATAAGAATTGGCTTCTGCCATTTTTTAGCATTAATCATGCGAAGATGGCAAACACACAAACCACAGGCTCGGCTTAGAGAAATTAAGTAATCTCTTTCTAGCCGCCAATAGGGAATTTGATGATGGGTGTGCATGGCTGGATTATACCAAATTTCCCACCCGGCTTTGTGTATATATAGCAATGGCTCATAGTCTTCTCCTCCTAACATTTGTCCTCCCACTCTACCACTTAGCATGGGGCGTTTGGGAACAGAATCACACCAGGCTTGTTTGCGAACTACAAATGCTGCTCCAGCAGGTAAAACTAACTTATCAGGATCGTACAGCTTTGGTTTTGAACCTCGCTCTATAATTGCCAGAAATGATTGTATTTTTTTAAAATTCGCAGGCGGTTTTGCTTCGTATTCTCCGTGAATTTGGCCGCCATAAGCACCCGCTTTTGAATGCTCTTTGCCAAAAGAATAAGCAGCAAATACCCAGTTACTATCGGGTAGATTATCATCATCTAGAAACCCAATTAATTCGCTTTTGGCTTCCCGAATAGCTCGCAATCTTGCAAAAGCCGCTCCTTGTTCTGGTTCAAAACTATACCTAAGTAAAACATGGGAATGCCAGTTCTTTTGATATTCTTGAACAACCTCTGCTGTATTATCTTTACTGTTATTATCAACAACAATAATTTCCCAAGCAAAATGTTCGGTATTAATCTGAGTTCGCAGTCGCTCTAAAAGTTTGGGTAAACGGATCGCTCCGTTGTAAGTTGGGATAGCTACGGTGAATTCCATAGACGTTAGACGTTTTGTTTTAATTTATTTTTATTTGCAAGATAATGGCGGATTTACCGCCTGCAAAGCTGATTGTTTTTCTTGATTCGATCGATTCATTTTATTACATCCTAAATAGTGCTTCTTCCAAAGGAAAAAAGGACTAATTAAGCTGCATCGTAATAGCTCTAATTCACAAGCTGCGATCGCATCTTTTTTCGCCACACCTTTATATTTGATCGAGTGCATAATCAATCGCCGTAAATCGTTCGCCAAATAAATCGGAATCAACAGCGGTTTTTGCCAATTTTTTAATCTCACCATCCGCAACTGATGGCGACTCAAACCAATACAACGCGCCACAGATATCAAGTAATCTTTTGACAAACGCCAACTAGGAATCTCGTGGTAAATCTGCATATTTGGGTTGTACCAAATTTCCCAACCCGCTTTCTGAATATACAACAAAGCTTCCAAATCTTCACTGGCTAAACCCGCTTCTTTCCCCACATTGTTCAACACCAAACGTTCGGGAACGTTGTCGCGCCAAGCTTGTTTGCGAACTACCAACCCAGCGCCAGGGGGTAGTAACTTTTTGCGCGGTTCGTAGCGATGTGCCGTTGTACCTCGCTGCGTAATTGCCAAAAAACCAGCAATTCTGTGAAAATTTTGGGGTGGTTCGACTTCAAACTTCCCGAAGATTTGGCTGCCATAAGCTCCCGCCTCTGGATGGACTTGACCGAATTGGTAAGCAGCTGCTACCCAGTCAGACTCTGGCAAGTTATCATCATCGAGGAAACCAATCAATTTACCTGTGGCTTCTTGCACAGCTCTATTTCTGGCAAATGCAGCTCCTGGCTCGGCTTCAAATACATATTTTAACGGATAAGCTTGCGGCCAGTTGCTTTGATACTCGCGCACCACTTTTGCGGTATTATCTTTGCTGTTGTTGTCAACAACTAAGATTTCCCAGGAAAAGTGTTCTGTGTCGAGCTGAGCGAGCAGTTTGTCCAAAACTTTGGGTAAGCGGGTGGCTCCATTGTAAGTGGGAATCGCTACAGTAAAATCAACCATTCCGATCAGCCTTTGATTAGTAAACGATTCGTACTGTCAGCAATACTACTTAGGTAAGTCTGCTGAGGACTTAGGCATTGCGATCGCGATCGACGAATAAGAACGTCAAAAACCTCAAGCCCTCTAAAGTTAAGCCGACAGCGTAACCGATCTGGTGGACTTACCTATTTTGCCCAATTACTACCCAAGATAGATGTAATTTTTTCAACCTATTGCAAATCTTTACTAAAACTTTAAATATATCGCTACTTTTCTATAACTTTAAACTAGGGTGGGCATTGCCCACCCTACTTTCCTAGACTTGCACCATGCCACCCACAGCTTGAAAACGGGCGCGTGCCCTCTTCAGAGCTTGAGTTGCCTGATATTTTTCCTGACGGTTTTCGCTATTTTGCACTTGGTTATAGCGCTCTTGAGCTTGGTTGTAAGCAGCGCGAGCTTGTTCGATATTAATAGATTCGCTGCGTTCGGCACCGTTAACCAAAATAATCACTCGATCTTCTTCGACTTCGGCAAATCCGCCCATCAGAGCAATAGATACCCAACCTTTATCTTGACGAACTCGCATCACGCCTGTATCCAAAGCGGTCAAAAGTGGTGCGTGTCCGCTCAGAATACCTAATTGCCCGGTGGTGCTGGGCAGAATCAATTCTTGGGCTGGAGAATCCCAGACAGTTTTGTCTGGTGCAATCACGCGAACGTTTAAAGTCATAAGTTGTCAGTTGTCAGTTGTCAGTTATTAGTTGTTAGTTATCAGTTGTCAGTTGTCAGTTGTCAGTTGTGTTTTTCTTGACAGCTGACTACTGACTACTGACCGCTGACGACTCGATTACTTACCAGACTTGATCTTTTCGGCTTTAGCGATCGCTTCTTCAATGGTGCCTACCATATAGAAAGCTTGCTCCGGTAGACCATCCAATTCACCGGAAAGAATCTGTTTGAAGCCTTTGATCGTATCTTCCCGCTTCACGTACTTACCGGGAGAACCAGTAAACACTTCCGCCACAAAGAACGGTTGAGACAAGAAACGCTCGATCTTACGCGCACGCGCTACCGTCAAACGGTCATCTTCCGACAATTCATCCAAACCGAGAATGGCAATGATATCTTGCAATTCCTTGTAACGTTGCAGAGTAGACTGCACCGCACGAGCTGTTTGGTAGTGTTCCTCACCCACAACACTCGGTTGCAACATGGTGGAAGTGGAATCGAGGGGATCGACTGCTGGGTAAATTCCCTTCGCAGCCAAACCGCGAGACAGCACCGTGGTAGCATCCAAGTGAGCGAAGGTGGTAGCCGGTGCGGGGTCGGTCAAGTCGTCCGCAGGTACGTACACTGCTTGAATCGAAGTGATGGAACCTTCGGTGGTGGAGGTGATCCGCTCTTGCAAAGCACCCATTTCGGTAGCTAGCGTGGGCTGATATCCTACCGCAGAAGGCATCCGACCCAGCAGCGCGGACACTTCCGAACCAGCTTGCACGAACCGGAAGATATTATCGATGAACAACAGCACGTCTTGCTTGTTCACATCGCGGAAGTATTCAGCCATTGTCAGCGCCGACAGACCAACGCGCATCCGGGCTCCCGGTGGCTCGTTCATCTGACCGTATACCAGCGCCACTTTTGATTCGCCGATATTTTCTTCGTTAATGACCTTCGATTCTTTGAATTCATTGTAGAGGTCATTACCTTCGCGGGTGCGTTCGCCCACACCGCCAAACACGGACACACCACCGTGAGCTTTAGCGATGTTGTTGATCAGTTCTTGGATGATGACGGTTTTGCCCACGCCAGCACCACCGAACAAACCGATTTTGCCACCCCGACGGTAGGGAGCCAACAGGTCTACTACTTTGATACCTGTTTCAAAAACGGAGGGTTTGGTTTCTAATTCCGTCAGTTTGGGAGAGGGACGGTGGATGGGGAAAGTTTCCGAGGTATTGACTGGGCCCAGGTTGTCGATCGGTTCGCCCAGCACGTTAAAAATGCGACCCAAGGTAGCAGCGCCAACTGGCACGCTGATGGGAGCGCCTGTGTCTACCGCTTCCATACCGCGCACCAAGCCATCGGTGCTACTCATGGCAACGGCGCGGACTTGGTTGTCGCCCAGCAGCTGCTGTACTTCGCAGGTGACGGATACGTCTTGTCCTGCTTCGTTTTTGCCTTGGATTTTCAAGGCGTTGTAAATCTGCGGCATTTTGCCGGCGGAAAATTCCACGTCTACAACGGGGCCAATGATCTGGCTGATGCGGCCTATGTTTGTTCTTTCTGTGCTGGCTACCATGCTTGCGCCTATCTATATAGATATGGGGGAACTGTCTTAACATTTAGCAATGCCATTTCTCAGATTACCACCGAACGGGATATTTCTGCGGGTTGAGGCGATCGCGTTTACAGCCATAGATGAAGGCCCAGATCCCCGACTTCTTGAAGAAGTCGGGGATCTAGAGCCTACTTATGTTTGAGGTAATTTAGTCTTGAGAAAACGGGCTTATAGCGGAAAATTGGCAATCAAGGAGGCTTTTGAGCCTGGTACTAGATTGAAGAATCGCGATCGACCACATTCTCTACTCAGACACCGTAGAAACCCGGTTTCTCCAAGAAACCGGGTTTCTAAACGCCACTGCATCATCCCCCCAAAAAAATAGCCGCGCTTTCCACTGAGAAAAACACGGAATTTGCTGTAATTGGTTGGACAGATTTATGCCAACTGTTGCCCTAATCTTCTGTAATTGAATCAAGTTCAGGTGATTAGGTTATGCTTATCTGTAAATTCTGGCTTAGTAGGTATTGACAAATACAACTTAATGTGATTTAAAACTTAGAGAAGTATCGCCGAAGGTACACGGGAATACAGTCAGTAAGCTTACCCCTGAACGCACAGCCAATGGCCATAGAAGCTATGATTTAGCTCAATTACTGGGAGTCAAATCAGACAACGCGGCAACGATTGGCAATGCCAGAGTTTCAAGCCATGAGCAAAAATCAGATCTAGAAACCCAAAAACAAGCTAGGTTTATTTTAATAGAATTAGCAGCAATATACATTATTTTCTGTCTTTGTAAAAATTACTTATGTAGCATTTTTTTTAAAGGAGAGTAATTATACATAAAAATTTTCCATATTTTTACTAGCTCCGCGAGCACTTTTTCCGAATTTTTATAGAAAATTTAGAATTGAAAATAAGTAAAAATACGATCGCGACGAACTGAAAATCAGCAAAAAGCTTGCTGTAAGAAGCTTTCACTTGCTGCACAATCTCAACAGCTCTATCGCTATTGATGAATTTTTGGTAAATAGGGATTGACAAAGGCAAATATTGTGCAGTGTGGAAGTAGCGATCGCCTGTGGGGTTGAGGCAAAGTACTGATACCGTTCCAATCCAGTACGGCAAAAGGCAGATCCTATGCTGTCCATACGTAAATTACTTAGAGAGGTAGGCCGTCTATCTCAGTGTTTTAGTGTAAAATACAGGTTTATCCCTCTCTCAATAACCCTCAGATTAGGCTATGAGCCACCGATAAATTTGCTATTCTTTGAGAAAAGATTACAAAAGAAACTGTAACTTTGGTTAGGGCTGCCTATTTTCTAAACCTTTGGAAAATAAATTGGTTTTAAACCTGCTTGCGGCTGCGCCCCAGTTGCGATGGTAATCTACAGCCGGGGTTCACAAACAATGAGTAAAAATTCTTCCCATACACTTAAAGGTAACATCCTTGTAGTTGACGATCAGCCAGATAACTTGCGTATATTATCCTTCATGCTGAGAGAGCAGGGATACCAGGTTCGCAAAGCCTTGAACGGTCAAATGGCTCTGACTGCCTGTCAGACTCTATTACCCGACGTAATTTTACTCGATATTATGATGCCGGACATGGATGGCTATGAAGTTTGCCAAAGGCTGAAAGCTTCGGAGAAAACCTGCGAGGTGCCAGTAATTTTTATCAGCGCTCTCGATGATGTGATGGACAAAGTAAAAGCTTTTAGCGTCGGTGGCGTAGACTACATCACCAAACCGTTTCAAGTTGAAGAAGTTCTCGCTCGCGTCGCCAATCAACTGACTATTCAACAGTTGTATCGTCAACTCACCGAGCAAAATACACAGTTGCAAAAATTGAACGAAGAACTGAAAAGATCCAACGACGAACTAGAACAATTCGCTTACATTGCCTCCCACGACCTGCAATCACCCCTACAGGCGATCGTTGGCTACGCCCGTATTCTAGAAGCAACATACGAAAATCATCTCGATACAGATGCTAAGCAATACATCGCAAATATTGTGAATGCGGGATGGAGGATGACACAGCTAATTGAAGACTTGCTAGATTATTCGAGGGTAGGCACTTCTACAGAAGAATTCAAACCGACTGACTGCAAAACCGTACTAGAAGAAGCGCTAGCCAATCTAGAGGAAGAAATCTCCGCCAGCGGTGCAAGTATTAGCTATTCCGATTTGCCCACAGTAATGGGCTCTAGCACGCAACTGATGCAGCTTTTCCAAAACTTGATTAGCAACAGCATCAAGTTTTGTTGTCCCGAAGTTCCGCCGCAGGTAGAGATTACTGCCAAAGCAAAGAAAAACGACGAATGGATCGTAGCAGTTCGCGACAATGGCATAGGTATAGAAAGTCAGCATTTTGAGCGTATTTTTGAGGTTTTTCAACGCCTGCACTCCTATAAAAAATACCCAGGTAATGGTATCGGTATGAGCATCTGTAAGAAAATTGTGGAACGTCACGGAGGACGCATCTGGGTAGAATCTCAACCCGGAGTGGGAACAACTTTTTACTTCACCATTCCGGCAAAGATTGTCTCTTCCCCGACTCCAACTCCATAGCTTCTTTTTTTGGCTATTTCAATACTGGGGAGCTGCGGCGAGCAAGTCTGCTGCTAATTTGCTTCCCAATGGTTTCGAGAACAAGTATCCCTGACCGAAGCCACAGTTTAATGTCCTCAGTTTGGCTAGCTGTTGTTGGGTTTCGACGCCTTCTGCGATCGCACTCATACCCAGCGAATGAGCAATAGTGATAATAGCAGGAACTAAACCCAAACTTTCAGAATTTTTATCTATAGGATTAATAAACGAGCGATCGATCTTAAGGGTATCAACTGGAAGACGATTCAAATAGCTGAGGGAAGAATAACCGGTGCCAAAATCATCAATACTCAACTGAATTTGACGGTTTCTAAGTTGCTGGAGAATCGCCGTGACCGACCCATCTTTTTCCATAATTGCACTTTCAGTAATTTCTAGTTTTAAACTTTGAGGGCTCAGTTGAGTTTTTTTAAGAGTGTCATCAATCAGCTCGATCAAGTTGGGTTGAGAGAACTCGCGCACCGAAAGATTGACGCTCATAGTTAGGGATTCTTCAGAAAGTTTTTGTTCTTGCCAAATGCGAAGCTGCTGACAAGCTTCCCGCATTACCCAAGTACCGATGAAAGTAATCAAGCCGGTTTCTTCTGCTACGGGAATGAACTCTGCTGGAGAAACAAAACCGCGTGTGGGATGCTGCCAGCGCACGAGGGCTTCAAAACCAGAAATTTTGCCTTCGCAAAGGCTGACTATGGGCTGATAATACACGACAAATTCTTGCCGTTCGATCGCTCTGCGAAGGTCAGTTTCCAACTGTAAAAGCTGAAGTGCTTCCTGGTGCATGGCTGGATTGAAGACGTGATACCGCGCTTTTCCGGATGCCTTGGCGCGATACATTGCCGTATCGGCATCTCGCAGCAAATGTTCTGGTTGATCGTAGGTAGCATTGCCCAGGACAATGCCAATACTAGCAGTGATGAATACTTCGCGTTTATCTAAGTAAAACGGGCGAGATAATTCCCAAAGAATGCGCTCTGCAATCTGTGTAACGCTGGTAATATCTTTAATTTCTTCTAAAAGAAGGGTGAATTCATCCCCACCTAATCTGGCCAAAGTATCAACTGGACTGAGAGATAATTTTAATCGGCTAGCAATTGCCGTCAGCAACTCATCTCCGACCAAATGACCGAGAGAATCATTGACGATTTTAAAGCGATCGCAATCTAGAAACAGCACTGAAAATTGGTACTCTGGCTGTTGCTTGGCGCGGATGACAGCTTGTTTCAAACGCTCCATAAACAAAGCGCGGTTGGGCAAACCAGTCAGCGGATCGTGCAGCGCCATATGCAAAAGTTGCTTTTCTAGTAGCTTGCGTTCGGCAATTTCTCGCTGAAGTTCTTGATTCGTCACTTCTAGTTCGCTGGTACGCTCTTTTACCTTAATTTCAAGTTCTGCGTTCAGTTGACGAACTTTTGTTTCTGCCGTTTTTAAAGCCAGTTGATTTTCGACGCGGATTAAAACTTCTTGAAACTGAAATGGCTTAGTAATGTAGTCTACACCTCCAACGCTAAAGGCTTTTACCTTGTCTAAAACTTCATCTAATGCACTCAAAAAAATTACCGGAACGTCTCTCGTTTGCGTATCGGATTTCAGGATTTGACAAACTTCGTAGCCATTCATATGCGGCATCATGATATCGAGCAGAATCAAGTCGGGTAGTTTAGCGCGAGCTGCCTTCAATGCCGTTTGTCCGTTCGTTACGCACCGAACTTTATAACCCTGTGCGCTCAACAGATTGGATAAAAGGTGCAGATTATCCGGCGTATCGTCAACAAGTAGAATGTTGCCTTTTATTGTAGATGCTATATCCTTATTCATTTTCTCATATACCCTTTGATTTCCTTGTTCTGAAGTCATCTATTCTAGCCTATATGTTTGATTATTTCTTCTGTGAAATCATTAATTTTTTCAAATTGGAAGCTATGCGCTAAGTCGCTGATATACTTTGACAAGGTAGCATTTGTATTTTTAATTTGCTCGGCTAAATTTAAAATTAATTCGTCATCTGCTTCTATTGCAGCTTGATGCAAAGCGGCAATCCATTCACTAGGCATCTGTTGCAAAGACGATAGATGAACGCTCTCAGAAGAAGCTCCTCCTAAAGGGTCAGATGAACTTTCTTTTCGAGCTTCTGCTTTTTGCCTTTCCTCTGGCAACCGCTGTTCGTAGATATACTTTACCCCCAAATAGTCAGCAATTTTGTCAAAGATTAACTGCTCTCGGAAAGGCTTGCGAATAAAATCATCGCAGCCTGCTGACAAAACAGATTTTCGCTGTTCGTCAAAGGCATTAGTAGTCAGAGCTATAATTGTGGTTTGGGGACCGTTAGCTCGCTCTTTAATATGTTTGGTCGCCTCATATCCGTCCATCACCGGCATCAGCATATCCATAAAAATTAGGTGGGGTTTCCAACTTTCCCATAGGGCAATTGCTTCGCTGCCGTTGGTAGCTTCGCACACGCAAAAGCCGACCGACGCCAGAAGTTTGATCAACAGAAGGCGACTGACTTTGACATCTTCGACCACCAAGATGCGATATTCAGGTTGGTGGGGCGCTAAACCGATTACCTTCCTGGATTCCTTGGCTGTTTCTACTTCCTGCGATCGAGCTAAACGCACCTGGATATTGAATGCAAATTTTGTTCCTATACCCACTTTACTGCTGACGATGATATCGCCTCCCATCAGTTGCACGAATTTTTTGCTGATGGCTAAACCTAACCCTGTTCCTTGTTGAGATTGTCTACCGATTTCTGTTTGTCCGAAAGCTTGAAATAACTTGTGCATCTCTTCTTTGGCAATACCGGGGCCAGTGTCTTCCACTTCAAACAAAAGGTCGAAAAAGTGAGGCCCAGTTGAGGTGGGGAGCAGATAAGGGGGAGAAAGAAGTTGTTGGGCATCTCCCACTCTCCCACTCTCCCAGTCTCCTACTCTGACGCGCAGGGTTACGCTTCCTTCTTCAGTGAATTTGATCGCATTTCCCAGCAGGTTAATCAAGACTTGGCGCAATTTACCCTCGTCGGTTCGCACGTACTGAGGAATATCTGGGGTATACTTAATGCGAATATCTAAGCTTTTACTAGAAGCTTTTAATCGCAACATTTCTTCCAGGCTCTCTAACAGATGAATTAAGTCAAAAGTCTTTTCATTAAAGGTTGTTCTGCCAGCTTCAATTTTGGACATATCTAGAATGTCGTTAATCAGTGACAGCAAATGCTCGCCGCTGCGATTGATGATTCTCAGATGTTCCCGCTGCTCTTGGTTAAGGGATGAATCGCGGTTCATTATTTGACTAAATCCCAAGATGGCATTAAGCGGCGTTCGCAGTTCGTGGCTCATGTTGGCGAGGAATTCGCTCTTGGCACGATTTGCTGCATCGGCAGATTCTTTCGCTTTTTGCAGTGCTTCTTCTGCTTGCTTGCGCTCTGTAATGTTTAGTCCGGTGCCGCGAAAACCGACTATATTACCTTGATTGTCGAAAAGTGGAATGCCAACGACTTCTTCCCAAACAATTTCATCAGAGGGAGTGATATTGCGATGTTGTAGTTTAAAGGTGCATTTTTTGCTAAAGGCATCGCTGAATATATTTATAACTTTTTCAATATCTTCTTGAGAGATGAATTCGATCGGCTTGTGTCCGATTAATTCGGAAGGTGCATATCCTTTAACCGATTTCACTCTGTCGGTAACGAAGGTGTAGGTGTTGTTAGCGTCTACTTCCCATAGATATTCGCCCACTGCTTCGGAGACATCGCGAAAACGCTGTTCGCTCTGTCGCAGCTTTTCCTCTGCTTGCTTACGTTCGGCAATTTCTGTTTTGGCTTGTTCAAAGAGGGTGCATTGCTTGATGGCGATCGCCAATTGCAGGCACAGTTGTTTGAGAGATTCTATCTCTGATGTGTGCCACTCTCTTTCTCCTTGGCAATGATGGGCAATTAGCAGTCCCCATAACTGATTGGGAATTAATGATTTGGCATTTTCGATCGTTTCTTCTCCATACAAGATGGGGACTACTAAGCTAGCTTTCACCTCGAATCTACCGAGCAGATCTTTGTGACACTGCTGCAAATCGGAGCCGATAATATCTGGAAGCGCTCGAATGCGTCCTTGCTGGTAAAGGGGAATATAGGTTTTGATAAAGCATTCGTCGCCAATTTCAATTCCCAAAGTGGATGTCCACCCTGACGCTACCGACTCGACAACTACTACTCCGTTCCAGTCAGGGTTAAAACGGTAAATGATGATGCGATCGGTTGACAAAAACGATCGCACTTCCCTAACTGCCATTGTCAGCACTTCCTCTAAATTGAGAGAGGAACGAATGCGTTCCAGTATCGCTCCCACCAGCTGTTCCCGCTTTAATTGCAGCCGCAAAGCCATTTCCGCCTCGCGCCGCACCCGAATTTCTTCCTGTAACAAGGCATTTTGCTCTGCCAGTTGTTTTTGCAGCTTCTGCAAGCGCAATTGATTTTCCACCCTAGCCAAAACCTCTTCTACTTGAAACGGTTTGGTGATATAGTCCAATCCCCCAATGGCAAAGGCTTTCACTTTATCTAGCGCTTCGTGTAAAGCACTAATGAAAATAACGGGTACATCGCGAGTCAGCGCGTCTGTTTTTAGCTGTTCGCAGACTTCGTAGCCATCCATTTCTGGCATCATAATATCTAGCAATATCAAGTCTGGCGGAGATAAACGCGCTGTCGCAAGAGCCATCGTTCCCTTGGGTACGCATCGCACTTTATAGCCGCGATCGCTTAATATATTTGACAACAGACGCAAGTTGTGAAGGGTATCATCAACTATTAAAATATTGGCATTTACCGTCTTATCTGGCAGCCACTTCATAACAACCTGCTCATAACTTATGCTTAACTTTTCACAAATAATATTTCAATAAATTATAACAGTTATGAAAATAGCACTTCTAGTTGTTTTTACCTAAATTTTAATAATTCAAAAATTATTTATAAAAGTTATTTTTTGCTAACGAAGCCAGCATATCGCCCTCTTCTTCACTTATATCTGAATTATTAGCGTCGTTTCTGGCAACCAACTGCTATTGCAGAGTGCAGAAAAAATGCTGTGTTTCGATTTTCGGCTCACAAAACAAGTACCCAAAACTTTTTAGTATAAAATAGTAGCAATATTTTGTGCCTTAACTCTATTATAATGTGATGATAATACCACAATTTAGTAAAAATGTCAAGATTTACTTGCTACCTGTTTGGAAACTAATTCCCAAGTCACCTGAAGCGCAAAGCGGATCTTGAAAAAAAAGGTGGTATTTTTCTTAACAGCCATCAAGTCCCGTATAATTTTTATCCAAAAATACTATTTATGGAATTAATCGGAAAACAAAAAATTTTAATAGTTGACGATTGGCCAAATCACCTGCAATTCCTGTGCATTTTTTTGCAAGCACAAGGGTTTCAAATTTTCATGGCAGAATCGGGCGAAACTGCTTTAAAACAGATCGAAACAATCTTGCCTGATTTGATTTTGCTAGATGTAATGATGCCAGAAATGGACGGTTTTGAAACTTTCCAAGCTTTAAAAAATAAACCGGAAAGCCAAGACATTCCAGTAATTTTTATGACGGGGCTTTCAGATCGGGTACATAAAGTCAATACTTTGACTTTGGGAGCAGTAGATTATATTACAAAACCATTTGTAAATGAAGAAGTTTTGGCTCGGATTAATATACATTTAAAACTGCGAGCGATCGCTCGACAGCTACAAGAAAAAAATGAATTGTTAGAGCAGGAAATTCGCGATCGCCGACAAATAGAAGCAGATCTTTTAGAAAGCAAATCGAGATTTGACCAGATGGCTAGCAGCATTCGCGAATGTTTCTGGATAGGAGATGCAGAAATCAGCGAGCTTCTCTACGTCAGTCCCGCTTATGAAGAAATTTGGGGTCGCAGTTGCCAAAGTATCTACGAACGAAAAATTAGCTGGTTAGATGCTGTTCATCCAGAAGACCGAGAGCAAATTCGCAATGCTTGGGAACGTGTGTTTCAAGGGGAAGCGAGCGAGCAAGAATATCGCGTTATTCGTCCTGATGGCTCAATTGTCTGGGTACTCGATCGCACTTTTCCCGTCAGAAACTGGGCCGGAGAAATTTTCCGCTTGGCGGGAATTGCCAGCGACATTACCCAACGCAAACAAGCACAAGAAGCATTAAGAGAAAGCGAAGCCCGCTTCCGAGCTATTTTCGAGCAAGCTGCTGTGGGAATTGTTATATCTTCACTATCCGGTCAGCTTCTCAAAGTTAATCAACGATATTGCGACTTTTTGGGATACTCTGAGTCAGATCTCCTGACGCTAACTTTCCAAGAAATTACCTACCCAGAAGACTTAGAACTAGACCTGAGATATTACCGTCAGCTGTTAGCTGGCGAAATTCAACATTACTCGATCGAAAAGCGCTACATCCGCAAAGACGGTCGCCTGCAATGGGGAAATCTCACATTATCAGTAGTACTAGACTCTGACGGTGCCATCAGTTACATTATGGCTGCGATCGAGGATATCCAAGAGCGCAAACTTGCCGAAAAACAACTGCAATATCGCCTAACTTTAGAAACAGCCTTGGCCGCAGTATCCAGAGAATTTGCCACCAACGAAGCCGCAGATATCAATCAAGTTTTGACAATATTGGGAGTAGCAGTGGGCATCAATCGCGCCTATGTTACGCGCTTCCGAGAGAACAGCACCTTTGCTTATATGACTCACGAATGGTGCGACAGTCAAACTCAACCGCAAATCCAACATTTTCAAAATGTAGACACCTCTTTATTCCCTTGGTGGGTGGAAAAATATCGCCAAAATGAAAATGCTGTAATTAGCGATGTCGAGGCAATGCCAACAACAGCAGAAATTGAAAAAAACCTGCTCGAGTCCCTGGGTATCCGCTCTGCCCTAGCCGTTCCCGTCAATACTGCATCCGGTCAACTCTGGGGAACGATTGGATTTGAAACGTATCGAGAAAACCGCAAAGATTGGTCTGATGAAGATGTGCAACTGCTGCGAGTTGTTGGCGAAATGATCTACACATATTGGGCTAGGCAACAAGCGCAAGAAAAACTGCGAGCTTCAGAGGCACTTTATGCTGGCATTTTTAACCATTCAGCTGAAAGCATTTTTCTCATTAACGTTCTGCCCGACGGTCAGTTTATCTATCAAACTATGAACCCAATTCACGAACGGGCAACTGGTATTTCTGCTGCTGAAATTGCAGGTAAGACACCAGCAGAAGCCCTCTCACCCGAAGTCGCCGCCCACGTTACGGAACGCTACCGCGCCTGTCTTAGTGCTGGCGTTCCAATTAAATACGAAGAAACGCTAGCATTGCCGGGAGGAACTCGGATTTGGCGAACTACTTTAATCCCGATTCGAGATTCCACCGGAAAAATTGTTAAATTGCAAGGCAGTGCGGTAGATATCACGGAAGAAAAACAAGCAGAAGCAGAAAAACTCCGTCAAGTCCAGCACCAGCAATTAATCGCATCTCTAACTCTTAAAATCCGCGAATCTTTGCAAATAGAGGAAATTCTCCACACCACGGTTACCGAAGTAAAAAATACCCTGAATGCCGATCGCGTTTTGTTCTTTCGCCTTCTGCCAGAAGGAGGTGGCAAAATTGTCAGCGAAGCTGCTGTTGCCAATTTTCCAAGCTTGCTGGGATTAGTTGTAGAAGATCGGTGTTTGCCCGCTCAATATTTAGACAAATACTACCAAGGACAAATTCGCTCTTGCTCCGATATTGATAACGTTGGCTGCACTCCTTGCTATCTGGAATTTATGCAGCAGCATCAGATTCGCTCCAACCTCATTGTCCCAATTCTCGTCACTGGAGAATCGCCAAACGGAAATAGCAAATTAGAAAATTCTCCTACTGTCCCTCTCTCATCCTCCCCCCCGCAAAAATTATGGGGTTTGCTGTGCGTTCAGCAATGTAATGAAATGAGAGAATGGACGCCATTGGAAATTGCACTTTTACAACAATTAGCGGAGCGGTTAAGCATAGCTTTGTATCAAGCTCAATTACTGGAAAAGCAAACTGACTACGCTCAAGAATTGGCTCGTTCTAATGCGGAACTGGAACAGTTTGCCTATGTTGCTTCCCACGATTTGCAAGCGCCTTTAGGAACGATCGCCAGCTACGCTCAGCTCTTAGAAAAACGTTATCAAGATAAACTTGACGATAAGGGTCATAACTATATAAATAAAATTGTATCGGGTGCTAAGCGAATGCAGGGGCTCATCGATGACTTACTTTTGTATTCGCGAGTTACTAGGAGTTACAAAGCTTTTGAGCTAGTTGACTGCAATCTGGTGTTTGAGGAAGTTTGCGCCAATCTTCAGGCCAGTATTCGCAAAAGTAATGCAATTGTTACAAAAAGCGAATTGCCAGTAGTAATGGCCGATCGCTCTCAAATGGTGCAACTTTTGCAAAACTTAATCGGTAATGCCATCAAGTACCGCCGCAATCAGGAACCTCCAATCGTTTCCGTTAACGTTTCTTTTCAAGAAGGTGCGTGGCTTTTTGCGATCCGCGATAATGGAATTGGGATTGACCCCAAGCACCGCGAGCGCATCTTTCAAATTTTTCAGCGCTTGCACACGCAAAAAGAATACTCTGGGACTGGCATTGGTTTAGCAATTTGTCAAAAAATTGTGCAACGTCATGGCGGTCGCATTTGGGTAGAATCTGCACTCGGTCAAGGGTCAACCTTTTACTTCACCATTTTTAACAAAAATCTGTTAGGCGATCGTTATTGAGACCCATACTTTTATGACAAATTTAACTAGCGCATATTTGAAAACAGCCGTAAGCAATGATAAATCATATATTAATACCAAAACATTTACTGTTTTGGTAGCTGACGATGATGAAAACGCTTGTTACCTAATGTCAGAGGCGCTAGCAGAAGTTCCTTTAGCGATCGATCTTTACGTATTAGAAGATGGTGCAGAACTTCTGGATTATTTGTACCGTCGCGGGCAATACAGCGATCCTACCAGAGCGCCGCGCCCAAACCTGATTTTACTCGATTTGAATATGCCCTGTTTAGATGGAAAAGAAGTGCTGGCACAAATTAAGTCTAACTCTAATTTGAAGCACATTCCTATTGTGGTTATCACTACTTCAAAACGGGAGGAAGATATCTTTGATTGCTATAATTTGGGCGCGAATTCTTTTATTGTCAAACCACTGACTTTTAAAGAATTGGTGAGCCTGATGAAGGCTTTATGCCATTACTGGTTTGAAATTGTCACGCCTCCACCACATACCGATAAGCTGTCACGCATCTAAATTAGTTATTAAGATTGCAGGGGGGCAGTCGGGCAGGGGGGCAGGGGAGAGGATTAGAGCTACTTCTTCTGTTTCCCCAATCATCAAATTTAAATGCGGAACAGCTTAATAACTGCTTTTGTTAGTGAGGAGTTTGTTAATTACTCAAACATATAATTATAGCCCAATTTACAAAATTTATAAATTTTCCGTAATGATTATTTACAAAAATAAGTTTTTATGATAAGATTCACAACTATACCAAATATATGAATTAACTTATGGCAATAAAGTAATTTACATCTAAGCCAGACAAGACGGGAGCTACAAGCATCCAGCCTGGTAAATAACCTGGTGGAGCTTTGGGAACTTGCTTTTCTAGGCGAAAACTTTAACCTTATATTTGCTAACTTTAAAGTTAGCCAGCTCAAAAATAAATTGAGCCGCTTTGTTTTTACTAAAGTTAAAACATTTGCAATAGTATGCACGCAGTTTTTCAAGAACCGATCGCCCATAGCAGCTTAAGAGTTCTCCTGGTTGAAGACAATATTGATGAGGCAGAACTAATTGAAGAGTTGCTATTGGAGACCAGTTGGGGGCGATCGATTATCCTCCAGCGCGTAGAGCGACTGTCAGAGGCACGAGAAACTTTAAGTAAAGAAAAATTTGATGCAATTCTGCTAGACCTTTCACTGCCAGACAGCCAAGGATTTGAAACTGTAATCAAGCTCAAACAAGAGAATCAAAATATACCCATTGTAGTGCTAACGTCTCGTGCGGATGAAGAACTGGCACTTCAGTTAATATTGGCAGGCGCACAAGATTATTTAGTAAAAAGAAAAATTGATAGCGAACTATTAATTCGCTCTTTGCGTTACGCGATCGAACGGCAACACAGCCAAGAAATTTTGCACCACAGCGAAGAAAAATATCGCTTTGTAGTCAATAATGTTAAAGAAGTAATTTTCCAAACAGATGCCGATGGCAACTGGACATTTATTAACCCAGCTTGGACAGAAATTACTGGCTTTTCGGCAGAAGAAACTTTACAAACGCCGTTTTTAAGTTATGTTCATTTAGACGATATTCCATTATATCAAGAAAAACAAGCTGAGGTTAGCGGTAATTGTAAAACCAATAAAGACGACAGCCGCTATGAAATTCGGCTGCGAACTAAATCGGGTGGATTTCGCTACGTCGATATCGACGAACGTCTCAGCTTTGCCCCAGACGGAAGTATTTGTTCGCGCACGGGAACGCTCAAGGATATCACAGAGCAAAAAAGCGCGATGTTGGCACTGCGCTCTAGTGAAGCCAGATTGCGCGGGTATTTCGAGAATTCTCTCGTTGGGATTGCTATTTATGCACCCTTGCCTGAAAAGGGAGAGGGAGAAAGTCAAAAGTCAAAAGTTAAAAGTCAAAAACAAGAGGGAGAAGGGAAAAGGGAAGGTCTCCCCACACCCTTTCTCTCTTCGCAAAAAGAGTTGTATTGGATAGAAGCGAACGACGCCTTGTGCAAAATATTGGGATATCCTAGCGACGAACTTTTGCGTCATAGTTGGCTGGAATTGATTCATCCCTCAGACAGAGAAGCTAACTGGCAGCAGTTATCGAAAGTTTTGACAGGAGAGATAGATGGCTACGTTTTAGACGAACGCTTGCTTCGCAAAGATGGCAATACAGTTTACACCAGAGTTTCGGTAAGCTGCATTAAAAACGAAGCCGGATCGCTCGATCGCCTGATCGCCGTATTCTTAGATATCAGCGATCGCAAACGTGCAGAAGCAGCCCTCAAGCAGCAAGCAGCTGCGATCGCAGCTGCTACCGATGGCATCGCCATCCTTAACTCTAACGGAGACTATATCTATATAAATGACGCTCACCTCAAAATCTTTGGCTACGACAGAGCCGAAGAATTATTGGGCAAAAGCTGGCAAGTATTGTACGACGAAACCGAACTGCAACGGTTTACCAAAGAAATATATCCCTCCTTTTTGCAACAAGGTTGCTGTCGCACAGAAGCAAGAGGTCGGCGACGGGATGGCACCACATTTCCTCAAGAAGTCACCGTCACCCTCCTGGAAGGAGGCGAGCGACTTTGTATTATCCGCGACATCACCGAACGCAAGCAAGCAGAAGAAGCCCTGCGGGAGAGCCAGCTTTTTATTCAACGAATAGCCGAAGCTACGCCCAATCTTTGGTACATTTACGATCGGATCGAAGAGCGCAACGTTTATACAAATCGCGAACTTGCCGCTGTGCTGGGCTATACCCCAGAAGAAATTCACTTGATGGGTGAGGCGCTTTTGCCAAATATTATTCACCCCGAAGACTGGCCGACATTCTTAGAGTACGTAAAACAGTGGGAGACTGCTTCTGATGGAGACATCCTCGAAATAGAATATCGAGTCAGGGATGCCAAAGGAGAATGGCGGACTCTGATGGGTCGGGAAACCCCCTTTGCCAGAACTCCCGACGGCAAAGTCAAGCAGATTCTCGGCACAGCCACCGACATCACCGAGAGAAAGGGGGTAGAAGAAGAATTAGCCGCAAGAGCCACACAGTCGGCATTAAGGTCTGATATTGGCTTGGCCCTAACGGGGGCAGACGACTTCCCAGTGATGCTGCGTCGTTGCTGCGAGGCATTGGTAGAACATCTGGATGCTGCCTTTGCCCGTATTTGGACGATCGAATTAAATCCAAACATACTTGAACTGCAAGCTTCTGCGGGAATTTACACCCACATCGACGGCACTCACGCTCGCATAGCCGTGGGCAGCTTCAAGATTGGTTTAATTGCTGCCGAAAAGAAGCCCTACATGACGAATGACCTGCACAACGATCCCCGGATTAGCAACCCGGAGTGGGCGCGGCAAGAAGGAATGGAAGCCTTTGCAGGTTATCCGTTAATTGTCGAAGACCGCGTAGTCGGCGTCATGGCCATCTTTGCCCGCACCTCTCTCAAGGCAAATATACTCGATACCTTAGAGTCGATCGCCAGTCAAGTCGCCTTGGGAATTGAGCGCAAACGAGCCTCGGAAGCTTTGCTGGTGACCAATGAGCGATTGCAGCTAGCGATGGAAGGCAGCGGTTTGGGATTGTGGGATTGGCACGTTAACACAAAAGATAGCTATTTCGACCCGCAGTGGAAGAAAATGCTGGGGTACGAAATGGAGGAAATCGAGAATAATTACGAATCTTTCCTGCGCTTAGTACATCCAGAAGACCTACCCAGAGTTGAAGAGAGCAAAAACGCCCATCTGGTCGGCGCGACGACCGTCTACGAAATCGAATTTCGGATGCGATCGAAGCAGGGAAAGTGGAAGTGGATTCTCTCCCACGGGAAAGTCACAGAACGGGATGAAATCGGTCAGCCCCTGCGGATGACGGGAACGCACAGAGATATTACTCATCGCAAACAGGCAGAGGAAAAACTGCGGCTCTACCAAGAGATATTCTTGAACTCCATCGATGCGATCGGTATCATTGACCCTGACGGTTTTTACCTGGAACAAAATGCCGCCCATCAAGAGCTGTTTGGATACAGCGACACCGAACTAAAAGGACAGACACCTCAACTCATCGGCAAAGAGGATTTTGTACCTGTTGCTGAAAGTTTAGCCGCCATCGGCAAGTTTCGCGGTGAAATTACTTGCCACACTAAAGACGGCAAAATAGTAGAAATCGATGCTTCCGCTTTCGCCGTCCTCAATCATGCCGGGAATGTGCTTTGTTATGTGGGCGTGATCCGCGATATCACCGAACGCAAACAAGCAGAAGAAGAACGCCAAAAATTTGTTTCTCTGATCGAAAACAGCAGCGACTTCATTTCCCAAGCATCTTTAGATGGCAAAATTTGCTTTGTCAACGAAGCCGGACGCCGACTCGTGGGTTTAGAAGATTTGTCGGCAGCTTTTTCTACCAATATATTGGATTATGTTCCCCAAGCACTACACCAGGAATTTAGTCAAACAATTTTAGCAACTGCACTCAGCGAAGGACGCTGGCAAGGAGAAACACAACTACAACACTTCCGCAACGGTAAAATCATTGATGTTTTGATGAATGTTTTTCTTGTTAAACATCCGAAAACTAAAGAACCGATCTGTCTTGCGGCAGTAGTGCGCGACATTAGTTCGAGCAAGCAAGTAGAACGCTCATTGCGACAATCGGAACAGCGCCTGGGGCAACTGTTTTTGCGGGAGCGGTTGGTTTCTTCGATCGCGATACGGGTGCGCTCCTCTCTCAATCTCACTCAAACACTCAGCACTACCACCGAAGAAGTGCGACAATTACTCTCGACCGATCGCGTCGTTATTTACCGCTTCCGCCCAGACTGCACAGGCTATATAATTGTTGAATCCGTTAACGAGCCTTGGATGTCGCTTTTGGGGAGAGAAATTCAAGATGAGTGCTTTAAGCGTAGTTATTTCGCTCTGTACGGGAAAGGTCGAATTCGCGCAATTGATGATATTTATGGTAGCGGTTTAAAAGATTGCCACATCGCTTTATTAGAACAATTTCAAGTCAGGGCTAACTTAGTAGTTCCGATTATCATCCAAGACGGGGGAATACTGGAAGGAGGTGATGAGGCATCGGAAAGCGACCTCTATCCCCAATGCTCCACACCCCAGGCACAATTATGGGGATTGCTGATCGCCCACGAATGTCAGGGTGCAAGGACTTGGACTGAAGCGGAAACCGAGCTTTTACGACAGCTGAGCGTACAACTGGCGATCGCCATCCAGCAATCGACTTTGTTCGAGCGATCGCAACAAGCACGAGAGGAAGCATTGCAAGCTTCCCGTATGAAGTCCTTGTTCCTCGCCAACATGAGTCACGAAATCCGCACTCCCATGAATGGCGTGGTGGGAATGACCGACTTACTTCTGAAAACCGAGCTAACTGCCGAACAGCTGGACTTTGTGCAAACACTCAGAATCAGCGCTCAAACTCTGCTGACTCTGATCAACGATATTCTCGACTTCTCCAAACTCGAAGCTGGAGAAATGCGACTGGAGAAGGTGGATTTTGACTTAAATGTCTGTCTGGAAGAAGTGCTGGATTTGCTCGCGCCCTCCGCAGAAAATAAGGGACTGGAATTAGCTGGATTAATCGATCGCAATGTCAACAGACAAATCAACGGAGATCCCGCCCGTCTGCGCCAAATCCTCATGAATTTGGTGGGCAATGCCATCAAATTCACCGATAAAGGAGAAGTGGTAATTGAAGTTACCGTTGGGGGAAACTCCACCCATCCCCCACTCCCCCCATCCCCTACTCCCCCCTCCAGTCTCCTATTTTCTGTGCGCGATACGGGTATTGGTATCGGCCCAGAAGGTAAGAAAAAGCTGTTTCAATCTTTTTCCCAAGTCGATGATTCTACTACCCGCCAATACGGAGGTACCGGTTTGGGTCTAGCAATTTGCAAACAGCTGGTGGAGTTGATGGGAGGAGAAATTGGCGTAGAAAGTACTTTCGGAGTCGGCTCGACTTTTTGGTTTACTCTCCCTTTAACGCCACCAATTTCACCTTCTCCACCCACACCAGAAGTTACTTCGCTTTCCGGGCTAAAAATGCTCGTGGTCAGCAATAGACCTACTGTGCGAAAAATAGTGCGTTCTCTCGCAACTTGGTGGGGCATGGAGGTAAGCGAAACCGATCGCGCTTGGATGGCAATGATCGCTGTGCGAAATGCCACCGCTGAAAATCGTCCCTACGATATCGCTCTCGTCGATATGCAGCTTGAGGAATTAAGCGACAAAACACTGCAACGCACAATTACCTCAGAACCATTAATGCAGCAAACGAAATGGGTTCTCCTCACCCAGGCGAAACAGCGTGAAAATATTAAACATTTGGTCGAGGGGGGTTTAGCTGACTATTTAACTAAACCTGTGAAAGCTACCCGTTTGTTTGATTGCTTGGTGAATGCGACGAAGAAAGACAGGGAGAGTGGGAAAGTCAAAAGTCAAAAGTCAAAAGTCAAAATTCCTCCTCTTCCCCTCACCCCTCACCCCTCTCCCACTCCAACACAAAATTTTAAAATTCTCTTAGTTGAGGATACTCCGGTTAACCAAAAAGTCGGTTTGAATCAACTGAAAGTTTTGGGCTACCAGGCAGATTGTGTCAATAACGGTCAAGAGGCAATAGATATTTTGGCATCACAGGATTACGACATCGTATTAATGGATTGTCAAATGCCGGTGATGGATGGCTATGAAGCAACAAAAAGGTTGCGTCGTCTCTATGGTACTCGTCATACGATCGTTGCTATGACAGCAAATGCTTTAGTCGGAGAACGGGAAAAATGTCTGGCTGCTGGTATGGATGACTACATCAGCAAACCGATCGATATTAACCAACTCCAAACAGTTTTAGAACGCTGGGTATCCCAATTACAAATAAAAAAGGAAAGTCAAAAGTCAAAAGTCAAAAATCAAAAGTCACCTCACTCCTGGTCTCCTGGTCTCCTGGTCTCCCCTACCATAGTAGCCTCATCGGCAGATGTTATAGATATTGAACGCCTGCACCAAATTACTAAAGGTGATGCAGAGTTTCAAGCAGAACTTCTGCAAGCTTTTGTGGAAGATGGGGAAATGTATATCCAAGAGGCCAAACAAGCCATATTGTCAGGAGATTGCGACGCTCTCGCACGTCGCGCTCACCAAATCAAAGGCGGGAGCGCTACAGTTGCGATTCGATTGATGCCCGATATTGCAGATTGGCTTGAAACTCAGGCAAAATTAAATAATCTAGAGGGTGCAGATGAAGCGATCGCAGAATTAGAAAGTATTTTTGAGAATGTAAAAAATTTTGTAGCTAATAGCTCATAATTAGGGATTAGGGATTAGGGATTAAGGATTAGGGATTTTGAATTTAAAAAAATGTGGGAACTTTTGCAACAATTACTATCGCCAACTCAGTATATACCTCACGGTCACTGCTACCTGTGGCAAACTCCGCTGGTTTGGCTGCACATAGTTTCAGATTTAGCGATCGCGTCTGCGTATTTCTCTATTCCCGCGATGCTAATATATTTTATCTACAAGCGGCAAGATGTTCCCTTTTCAGGAATATTTGCCCTATTCGGAGCCTTCATTATCCTCTGCGGCACAGGTCACTTACTGGAAATTTGGACGCTTTGGCATCCAGCTTACTGGCTATCGGGTTTGGAAAAAGCACTGACTGGCTTGGTTTCTTGCTTCACAGCGGGACAAATGGTCACCCTGTTGCCCCAATTCTTGGCGCTGAAAACTCCAGAGCAACTAGAGAAAATTAATCGGGAACTGGAAAAAGAAATAGCCGATCGTCAGCGAGCAGAAGAAATTCTACACAATATTGTAGTAGCAACAGCTTCCGTAACGGGTGAAGAATTCTTTTCAGCTGTTGTCACTCATCTGGCAGCAGCCTTGGATGTTCGCTACGCTTTTATAGCACAAACTGTGAGGAACCAGCCCGATAAATTGCAGACTCTTGCTTGCTGGGCAGATGGCAAATTGCGGGAAAACTTTGATGACGATTTAATCGGTACTCCTTGCGAACCGGCGATCGAACAGGGAAAGCTGTTTTTCTACCCAGAGCGTACACAAGAACTGTTCCCACAAGCTAAAGGGCTAGTTGCTATGGGTGCAGTTTGTTATTTAGGAGTGCCTCTGCTGGATTCATTACAACAAGTAATTGGCGTTTTGTGCATTAACAACGACAAGCCGCTACAGGATGTAGAAAGCGCCAAAGAAATTATGAAAATTTTTGCGGCGCGAGCTGCTGCGGAAGTTCAACGCAAGTGGGCGCAAGAAAGTTTGCACCAAGCTTTGGATGAATTAGAAATTCGCGTTGAGGAACGCACTGCCGAGTTATCAAAAACGCTCAAGTCTCTTAAGGCTGAAATAGTAGAGCGCAAAAAAGTAGAATTGGCTTTGGAGCAAGAGCGCCAACAACTGCGTCAAATTATTACCAATGCACCCGTGGCAATGGCGATGTTAGATACGGAGATGCGGTACATTGCCTACAGCGATCGATGGCTGAAGGATTACAATCTCCAAGGGCAAAACTTGAGCGGGCGATCGCACTATGAAGTTTTACCAAATTTGGCAAAACTTTTCAAACCTATTTATTACCAGGCGCTGCAAGGTGAGGTAATTTCCAAGCCCGAAGAAGCTCTGGAGCTAGAAGATGGCAACAAACTTTATCTGCGCTGGGCAGTCCAGCCCTGGTACGCACAAACAGGTTTAGTATTGGTTGAAAATAAATTTAACAACTCAAAATCTTACATTCCAAATCGAAAAAGCCACATTGGTGGCATTGTCATCGTGACGCAGATAATTAATGAATTGGTAGAAGCCAGAGAAGCAGCTTTACAAGCATCTCGGATGAAATCTGCTTTTTTAGCCAACATGAGTCACGAAATCCGCACTCCCATGAATGGCATTTTGGGAATGACAGATTTACTTTTGCAAACGCCGCTCACAAAGCAACAGGAAGAATTCATACTGTTGCTCAAAGTAAGCGCGGAACACCAGCAAGCGCTGATTAACGATCTGCTGGAATTCTCCCAGTTGGAAGTCGGTAAAATGCGCCTGGAAATGCAGGAATTTAACTTGAAGAGCAACATAGAATCGGTGGTAAGCATACTGCAAATTCAGAGCCATGCCAAAGCGATCGAATTGCGTACCGCCATCGCACCCAATCTACCCGAAAAATTAATAGGAGACCCGCATCGCTTGGCACAAATTATTACAAATTTAGTAGCAAATGCGATTAAGTTCACCGCTTTTGGAGAAGTGGTAGTTACAGTCACGAATCATCAAAATAAATCAGGCGTCACTAGGGAAGATTGCGAAAAAACTATCAATTCAGAATTTTGGATTTTGTTTGCTATCCGAGATACGGGAATTGGCATCGCACCTGAAAACCAAAAAAAATTGTTTCAATCCTTCTCTCAACTAGATAGCTCCACTACAAGAGCTTATGGAGGTACTGGTTTGGGTTTGGCAATTTGCAAGCAGCTAGTGGAGTTGATGGGCGGTGAAATAGGGGTCAAGAGCGAGCTGGGTAAGGGTTCGGAATTTTGGTTTGCAGTGCCTTTCCAAATAAGTCCAGAAAGGGACAGGAATAAGACAGAAGAAGACATAGAGAGTCGGGGAGAGGGAAATGCTTCCCCATCTCAGCCGCCAATTGCCGATTACCGATCGCCAAAACAAAAACTGAAAATATTGTTGGTGGAAGATACTCCAATTAACCAAAAAGTGGTGCTAAATCAACTAAAATTCTTGGGTTATGAGGCTGATTGCACTCCAAACGGTGAAGAAGCACTCGATCGAATGGCATCTATCGCCTACGATTTAGTATTGATGGATTGTCAAATGCCGATGCTAGATGGCTATGAAACTACAAAAAGAATTCGCGCCCAGGAGGGTGACGATCGACACACTGTAGTTATTGCCTTGACTGCTCACGCGATGAGAGAAGATCGCCAAAAGTGTCTGGCGGCAGGTATGGATGACTACCTCACCAAACCCGTTTCTATGCACGAATTGTCAGTCGCTATAGAACGATGGATGCACAAGTACGATGAAGGAAGAAAGATTGTGGATAAAAAACTATCGGTAGAAAACATAAATTCTCAACTTCAACCGCCAGTCAATCCTCACATTCATTCAGAATTGCCAACCCAAACTTATGAAGAAGAAATTATCGATCGCGATCGTCTCAACGAAATCACCAGAGGTAGCTCGGAATTCCAACTTGAATTACTGCAAGCTTTTATGGAGGATGCTCCCACTTACATAGAAGAAGCCAAACAAGCTTTGCTTTCAGGAGATGCTCAGACCCTCGCTCGCCGCGCTCATCAGATCAAAGGCGGAAGCGCTACCGTAGCTATTAGATTTATGCCGGATCTTGCACTCACCTTACAAAAACAAGCGGAATTAAACCAGCTAGATGGAGCAGATCTGATTATAACAGATATGGAAAATATTTTAGAGAGTGTCAAAACCTTCATTGCTAATTGGGAATCGGTCATAGATAATGGCTAAAGACTCATGGTTCATAGCCATATCAACTTTTTCCCAATCATCAATTACTTTCTCATGTCCAAAATACTTGTAGTTGAAGATGATTCGGCCACTCGTTTACTTCTGAAAAGAGACCTCCAACTAGAAGGTTATGAAGTTACTGTCGCTAAAAACGGTGAAGAAGGACTGCAACAGGCAGTTAAAATCCGTCCGGCATTAATACTTTGCGATTGGATGATGCCACTGATGGACGGAGTAGAAGTTTGCCGTCGCGTTAAGGCAACACCCGAATTAAGCAGCACATTTTTTATTTTGTTGACTGCACGGGATTCTATAGCCGATCGCGTGCTAGGTTTAGATGCAGGCGCAGATGATTTTGTCTCCAAACCCATCGAGCCAAATGAATTGTTGGCGCGGGTAAGAGCGGGATTGCGAGTACATCAATACCAGCAGCAATTGAGCGAAGCGAATCAGCAACTCAGTCAGACTTTGCAAGATTTGCAACAAACTCAGGCTCAACTGGTGCAAAGCGAAAAAATGTCGTCTCTTGGCCAAATGGTGGCAGGAATCGCTCACGCCATCAACAACCCGATTACTTTTATCAGCGGCAACCTCGATTATACCAAAAACAGCTTCAATGACCTGATCGAGCTAATCCATCTTTATCAAAAATATTACCCTCAGCCAGAACAAGAGATTAACTTAGCCATCGAAAACATGGATTGGGAATTTCTCAAAACAGATATTCCCAAAAGCTTAGATTCCATGAAAGTAGGGGCATCTCGAATTCGCGACCTTGTGGTTAGCCTAAAGAGTTTTTCTCGGCTCGACGAAGCGGAAATAAAACAGGTTGATATTCATGCAGATATTGATAACGCACTTTTACTTTTGGAACACAGATTATCTGGAGAAACTTCAGACAACCTTTACACTGATGAGACCTCTAAAATTAAAGTAATCAAGGAATATGGCACTTTGCCACTTGTAGAGTGTTATGCAGCTCAGTTAAATCAAGTATTTTTCAATATCATCACCAATGCTATTGATGCGATAGAAGAATTAGCCCTTAGTGAAACATCATTAATTTTGCGAAAAGGACAAATTAGCATACGCACCAAGCTATTAGATGAAAATTGGGTTGAAATTGCAATATCTGACAACGGCGAGGGAATCACTCCAGAGGTTGTGCAACAAATATTTAATCCCTTTTTTACCACCAAGCCAGTCGATAAAGGCACTGGGTTAGGATTGGCAATAGCCTACTCTATTGTAGTTGATAAGCACAAAGGGTTATTAGAATGCAGGTCATCGAAAGGAAAGGGTACTGAGTTTTTGATTAAAATTCCGACTCGTCAGCAACTCTAAATTATATTTTTTATAAGTAATTTATAAATTTATGCACTAATTTATCGCGTCGATGACTAGAAAGCAACCCCCGACAAAATTTTCTAACTTAAAGAGTTGTGTAAAGATCGCTTAAGTTAATTTATCTTTACACAACTTTGTATACTTTGTAACAAAAATAAAAATCATCAAATAAATGCGATCGCTTCGTGTCCCTCAAATAAGGGCTTGCTTTTTGCAATTGTTTGTGCAACTATACTGAGTAATCAATAACTACTGTATTCCCACTGGTTTACCGTAGATTATAAACAAGTAAAATCTGGTGCTGATACTTGGCGCAGATGAAGTTCCCTATTGATTGGTTCGATCGCCAAATAGCCAGTCTTTATATAGGGGATTGTTGATGTTGCATGAATTTTCTTGATGCAGCGATGGCTTTGCATTGCTGAAAACACGATTGAGCAGAAATAAAAACAGGAGGAATTACAATCAATGCAGTATACCCGTCTAAAAAAGTGGGCATTGCTGCGCTTACGAAAAAGAACTGGTTTGCCAGCTATTTTTGATAAGTCAGCCAACTTGCTCAAATCTTCGTTTTTCAGAGCTTTTGTTTTACTTTTTGCCGTTGGTTTGGGTTTGAGTTGGTTAATTCCTCAGCCAGCCAGGAGTCAGCAAGCCAAAGATGTGGAACTGACTTTGGTATCATTTGCTGTTACCAAAAGTGCCTACGATCGAATTATTCCCGGCTTTACCGCCAAGTGGAAAAGAGAACATAACCAAAATGTCAGATTCAACCAAAGCTACGGCGGTTCTGGTTCGCAAACCCGTGCTGTAATTGATGGTTTGGAAGCCGATGTGGTACACCTGGCACTTGGTTTTGATGTCACTCGCATTCAACAAGCCGGTCTGATCCAACCCGGATGGGAGCGAGAAGTACCAAATGGTGGAATTGTGAGTAAATCCGTCGTCGCTTTGGTGACGCGACCTGGAAATCCCAAACGAATACAAAATTGGTCAGACCTAGCCAAAAGTGGCATCAAAGTGATTACTGCCAATCCCAAAACTTCTGGTGTAGCTCGTTGGAACTTCTTAGCATTGTGGGGTTCTGTAACTCAAAACGGCGGCAACGAACAGGCAGCTCGTAACTTTGTCGGCCAAGTTTATCGAAACGTGCCGATTCTTCCCAAAGATGCTCGCGAAGCATCTGACGTATTTTACAAGCAAAATCAAGGGGATGTATTGCTAAACTATGAAAACGAAATTCTCTTAGCTAAACAGCAGGGAGAAACAGAACCTTTCATCATTCCTCAAGTGAATATTTCCATCGATAACCCAGTGGCTGTGGTTGATAAAAACGCCGATAAACATGGCACTCGTCAGGTAGCACAAGCTTTTGTGCAATACCTTTTTTCTCCTGAAGCCCAACGAGAATTCGCTAAGGTAGGTTTTCGACCCGTTAATACAACGGTAGCGGCAGAGTATAGCAGGAACTTCCCTAGAATTGGCAAACTTTTTACAATCTCCCAGCTAGGCGGTTGGGATGGGGCGCAAAGAAGATTTTTTGCCGATGGTGCGCTATTCGATCAACTGCAAGTTGCTTCGCGTAATTAATTAGCTGTTTCTGTTTTTTTGATAACTTAAAACTGGAAACCCGGTTTCTTCAAGAAACCGGGTTTCTGGGTTTAGAAAAGTGGCAGAAAAGGGAAGAGAAGAAATTTTGACTTTGGACTTTGGACTTTGGACTTTTGACTTAATCGTCGTTGTGGGCGAAGCGGTGGAAGAGGAAATCTAAAGCGTGATTTCGGAGTTTGTAGTATTGCGGATCTTCCATAATGCGGGCGCGATCGCGCGGACGGGAAAAAGGAATTTCCAACACTTCACCAATTTGTGCCGCAGGGCCATTCGTCATCATTACCAAGCGGTCTGCCAGGAATAAAGCCTCATCGATATCGTGGGTAATCATCAACACTGTGCAGCGATGATCGTTCCAGATTTTCAACAATTCTTCCTGCAATTCTTCTTTAGTAATTGCATCCAGCGCCCCAAACGGTTCGTCTAAAATTAACACTTGAGGGCGAATAGATAAAGCACGGGCAATAGAAACCCGCTGGCGCATCCCACCTGACATTTGCGGCGGCTTTTTCTCGGCGGCGTCTAACAAACCTACCAAGGCCAAATGTTCCCGTACAATGGCATCTTTTTCAGCTTTGAGTTTGTTGCCATAAACAGCATCGACAGCCAAATAAATGTTGTCGTAAGCTGTTAGCCAAGGCAGTAAAGCGTAGCTTTGAAACACCACCATCCGGTCTGGCCCAGGTTTGGTAATGCGCTGGCCTCCCAATCTTACTTCCCCGTCTGTTGGCGTGGCAAAACCGGACACCATATTCAGCAGCGTCGATTTACCGCAACCGGAGTGACCGATTAAGCAAATGAATTCGCCTTCGTAGATGGTCAGATTAACATCCTTCAGGACTGTAAACGGCCCTCTCGGTGTGGGATAAACCTTAGAAACCTTGTCGATCGACAAATAAGGCTGACGGGTTAATCCCAATTTCTTGGGCTGTTTGGAAGTTTCCACAACTTTGAGATTTCTGTTGGTCATGACTGGATTGGTAAATTAGTAATCGAGCGTGAGCGAGCGGGCGTAAAAATTGCACAATCCGGTCAGTTGTCAGCAGTAAAATGTCAAATGAAGTCCAACTAACAACTGACTGATGACAATTGATCTTTTAAGCAGCGAAAATTGGACTGCGGGAATCGAGAATTACTTCTGCAACTGAAAAATCCCGTTTAATCCCTAAGCTATTGAGGTACGCAATCGGGTCTTCCGTATCAAAAGAAGAGCCATCGAATAAGGGAATCGGGCCGCGATTATATTTCATATCGAGAATGCCAAGTTCTCTCGCTGCCGTACTAAATACCGAAACGCGACACATACGTTCCAAAATTTCCATCCAATTGCGCGGGAAAGGTGTATGTCCCCAACGCGCTAATTGCGTCATAATCCAAAGTTGTTCGGTGCGGCTGGGACGGTTCGCGCCTTCTCCGTAAAATAGGTGATGAGCGTATTCCCGCATCGGGCGATCTAAATCGCAAAAAGCAATATTGGGATCGCCCAATTGGATATAACTAATATCGGTGCTGAGATACTCCCTTTTTGCCAAGATTTGACGCACTTCTTCCGCATTATTTTCATCGGCGCAGTAGCGACAAGCTTCCAGTAGTGCTTTCACTAAAGCGATATGAGTATTCGGATAAGTATTCGCCCAATCTTCTCGCACACCGAGAACTTTACCGGGATGTCCGTTCCAAATTTCTAAGTCAGTGGCAACGGTAAAACCAACGTTTTCCATTGCCGCCCGAATGTTCCAAGGTTCGCCAACGCAATACCCATCGATGCTGCCTGCTTGCAAATCGACTACCATTTGGGCTGGTGGCAGATTTTGGAGGGAAACATCGGTATCGGGGTCGATACCTCCAGATGCTAACCAGTAGCGCAACAAGAGGTTGTGCATGGAGGAAGGATGCACAACTCCCAATCTGTGCTGACGATTGCGCGTCTTTAACAAAAAGCGCTTAAAATCCGATAAGCTGTGTATCCCTTTGTCGTAAAATCGCTTATCCAAAGTGATGGCATTGCCATTGCGAGTCATCGTCAGGGAAGTCACAACAGAGATGGGTTTGTCTCCTTCTCCGCCCAAAGTTAACCACATCGGCATCCCGGAAGGCATTTGGGCTGCATCTAAGTAACCGCCAACTATGCCGTCTTCCACACCGCGCCAGTTGCTTTCCCGGACTAGAGTAACTTCATCGAGTCCGTGTTTGGCAAAAAAGTTCTTTTCTTTAGCAACGGCGAGAGGGGCGCAAGCGGTAAGGGGTAGGAAGCCAATTTCCAGGTTAACTTTTTCCAGACCGTGACGTGCGATCGCCGTAGTTTTTCTGGCCCGAATTTTCTTGATCCGTTTCTGTTGGTTCAAGAAATAAATCATTTCGCTTCGCAAGCTGTAATAGCTGGGATGTTCGACTACTTCCATGCGCTTGCGGGGTCGGGGAATATCTACTTCTAAAATCTGACCGATTTTAGATTCTGGGCCGTTGGTCAGCATGACAATGCGATCGGATAACAGCACCGCTTCATCGACATCGTGCGTTACCATCACGGCAGTGACTTGGTTTTCTTCGCAAATTTTCATTAATTGCTCTTGCAAATTCCCCCGCGTCAGGGCGTCCAACGCACCGAAGGGTTCATCTAGCAGCAAGAGTTTGGGGCGGATGGCCAGGGCGCGGGCGATCGCCACCCGCTGTTTTTGTCCCCCAGATAACATTGCTGGCAGTTTATCGCCATGCGGACGCAATCCCACTAAATCGATATGTTTTTCCACAATAGCGCTGCGATCGCCTTTAGATAAATCTGGCATCACCGCATCCACAGCAAGGCCAATATTTTCCCGTACTGTCCGCCAAGGCAATAGGGAATAATTTTGAAAAACCACCATCCGGTCTGGGCCAGGTTTTCTAATTTGTTCCCCTTCTAAGGTAACAACGCCTTCTGTGGGTAAATCCAAACCCGCAATCATGTTGAGCAACGTCGATTTACCGCAACCGGAGTGACCGATTAATGAGATAAATTCCCCTTTTTCAATCTGGAGGTCAATCCCTTTGAGCGCAATGTATTTGCCATTCTCGCCTAGATCGAAAACCTTTTCAATTTGGTCAACAGCAACAAAAAAAGACATAGGTATTGCTAATTGGTAGTGGTAAGAGAGAGTGGGGGAGTGGGAGAGTGGGGGAATGCGGGCGTGGGAGAATTAATCTATTCCCGACGCCCGACGCCCATTTTTTATTTTTGTCCTTGGGCGATAATTACCGATTCCAGCCACAGCATAAATTTGTCGAGCAGTAAGCCCACCACACCGATATAAACCAGGGCTATAATTACTTCGCTGATGGCGTTGTTTTGATATGCTTCCCAGATAAAGAAGCCAATTCCCACAATACCGGACATCACAATTTCTGCCGCAATAATCGCTAACCAAGCTAGACCGATCGCAATCCTCAAGCCAGTGAAAATGTAGGGAAGCGTAGCGGGAATAAGGATATTAAAGAAATACTGTTTGCGGTTCAATTGCAGCACTTTGGCAACGTTATTGTAATCTTGGGGAATTTGTTTCACGCCCACGGCTGTATTGATTAAGATAGGCCAAATTGCCGTGATAAAAATTACAAACAAAGCAGCAGGCTCGTTTTGTCGCAAAGCTGCTAACGAAATGGGAACCCAAGCCAAAGGCGGTACTGTCCGCAATAGCTGAAAAATTGGGTCTAAGGCTTTGGAAACAGTTTTATTCGTTCCCACTAAAATGCCCAAGCCAATACCAACAACAGCAGCCAAGATGTAGCTAACTGCAACCCGTTGCAAGCTAGCGAGAATTTGCCAGAATAGACCTTTATTTGTTCCCCCCAAATCGTAAAACGGGTATAAAATCAAAATCCTGGTGTCTGTAACGACTTGAATCGGCCCTGGTAGGGTTGCGCCCGGAAGCCAAGAAAACAACTGCCAAACGATTAAGAAAATAGTAATGGCGGCAATCGGAGGGAGCAAATCGGGAAATTGTTTTTGTAGTTTAGCCAACCATTTATTCTGAGCGGCAGAGCTTGGACGTCTTTGCAAAGTTGTCATTGATTCTATTTTCCTTCTTCAAATTAGGTAGTTGTTAGTACGAGAGGCAGCAGGGAGCAGGAATAGGGTAACTCTCTTGGTCTTCTCCCTAAACTTGCACTTTCTTGATCTTCAAACTCTTCAAATAAGCCATCGGATCGGCGGGGTCAAACTTGATGCCATCAAAGAACTCTTCAATACCACGGGATGTATCGGTGGGAATATCGGCGGCAGCAAATCCAGCTTCTTTCGCGGCTTCTCGCCACAAATCTTCGCGGTTGACTTTATCGATTAATTGCTTAGCATTCGTCATCGTATCTACCGGAATAAAACCCCAGCGCACGCTTTCAGTTAAAAACCACAAATCGTGACTCTTGTAGGGATAAGAAACGTTGCCTTTGGAATCCTTCCAATAGTAGGTTGCCATTGATTTGTCATCAATGATGCGACCATCGCCCATATCGTATTTGCCCATAAATGGTTCGAGCAAAACTTCTATAGGTACGCCAAAGTAGTTTCGGCTAGACAAAATTTGCGCTAGTTCTTGGCGGTTGTTGAAATCGTCGCACCATTTCTGAGCTTCCATAATGCCTTTTAATAAAGCTTTAGTTGCTTTAGGATGTTTATCCACCCAGTCGGCGCGAATGGCTAAATATTCTTCGGGGTGATCTTTCCAAATTTCTGCTGTTAATGCTGCCATGTAGCCGATGCCGTCTTTGACAATGCGGAAAGGCCAAGGGTCGCCTGTACTAAACGCATCCATTGTTCCCGTCTTCATGTTGGCAACAGTTTGGGCAGCGGGTACGGTGAGTAATTTGACTTCTTTATCTGGGTCGATATCGCCTGCGGCCAACCAATAGCGTATCCAAAAATCTTGGTTGACGTGGGGAAAAGTATAGGCGGCAGTGAATTGACTACCGCTGCTTTTCAGCCCATCGAAAATTGATTTAGTTCCGCCTAGTTTTAACCCAATTTTGCCTTTGTGCTTGCTGGAGACTGCAATTCCATTTCCCTGCGTATTCAACTGGCACAGCACATACATGGGGATTTTGACATTGCCTTTGGTAATCTTGCCTTCCGAGATTAAATAAGGCATGGGCATCTGCCATTGGCCCCCATCAACGCCTCCACCACCAGACCCGATTTCTAAGTTATCTCTAGCCGCACCCCAGTTAGCTTGTTTGGCAATATCGACCTCAGTCATGCCGTACCTAGCAAAAAAGCCTTTTTCTTTTGCCACAATCAAGGGTGCTGCTTCTACAATCGGTATATATCCCAACTTGATTTTGGTCGTTTCTGGTGCTTCGCCAGCACTGACATTAGCAACGGGAATAGCGGTCGGACTGCTTTGTGTGTTTTGAGACGTGTATTCGGGGGGATTTCCCAAACAGCCTTTGAGGAGAACAGAACCTACAGCAGAAGCTCCAGCTGTAACGAGAAATTTGCGGCGAGAAAATTGATTAGTAGACTGGTTCATATTAACTCCTTGCCATCGATACTCCGAGTAAGTTCGCAAACAAAATTACTGCAAAACTGCTAAGGAAAAGCCTTAGAGAATAACTCCAAGAGTCCCTATTGCTAACAGTTATGCACATTAGGCGCGCAGTAGAAATAGGCAACTTCAAGCAGTCATGAAGTTTCCTGCTATCTACAGTCATGCTTTATCAGTCAGCCGCAAACTGGGCGATCAATTTGCGGCCATTAAGACTGGAAGATTGTCCAAATCCTTGTTCGTTTTACAGACGCCAGATTTGGCATCTGTAGATTTTATTAAATTGAGTGGCTCAGTTACTTTTCTGAGTTAAAAGTAACTTTAGCACTTCTTGTAGCTGCGTGGTTAACTTACAAGTCTCAATTATCAACGAAAAATTAAATGGTATTGATAGAGAGTTCTGGGGGAATCCTCTCTATGGGGCATTACTTATAAGTAATGCTTATTAAAGCGATAACCAGCGTTTAAGTTAGCTCCATATATGTAGCGCATCGAAAGCCAAATGGTATCGCTCGCTTACTACTATAACTTAAAATTATTGAAGTGGTATAACTGGGTTTATCCATATCTTTAATATATTTCGTCTTATAGATTGACAGCCATTACCTTAACTGCTCCAACCCCTGCTCGATCTGGTTTAATTGGAATTTCGATCGCGAGCTCAGTCCCTTCTTGGCCCCAGGCAGGCACTAACCTCCCTCAGTCTCTCATCTTAGAATCAACTGTCGTTGATATATCCCAGTTCAAGGCTTTTGCGATCTGGTAAGCCAAGGTAGCGGGATCGAAAGGCTTAACGATCGCTGCGGCTACCCCTAAGTTAGCGAAATACTTTTGCTCTACAACCTGCACCTTAGCTGTGAGCAAAATTATAGGTATGTACTGAGTAAATTTGTTGGCTCGCAGATGTGCGAGAGTAGCCGAGCCATCCATCTCTGGCATCATCACATCCAAAATAATCGCGTCGGGTCGCTCAGTCTCAGCTTTTTGTATAGCCTCCTCACCTGACCCGGCAGTCAATACCTCCCAGCCAACCGTCATTTTCAACGCCAGTTGAATCACCCGCCGCAGCGGATATTCATCGTCAATCACCAAAATCCGTTTACTCATAAATTGCAACTCTTAGCCTTCCCACCAATATCATGTTTTAGTTCCAAAGCTGCAAACTAGCTTTAAACGCTTGTGGTAAAGTAGGTTCTTCCGTACTTAGTGTGCTAAAATATAAAGATAAACCTCAAAATCTAGTGATTTTAGAGTAAGTTATGAAAAGGAAAATGACAAAATTACTAAATTTACCTGGTGTGATAGTAGAAAATAGTAAAGAAACAGAAAAAACATTAATTTTATCTGTAAGAGTCAATCAGAAAACAGCAGTTTGCCCCCGTTGCGCTCAAACAAGTCATCGCCTGCATCAAAATCAAGGCCACTTAGTAAGAGATTTACCAATAGGGGATAGAGAAGTTTTTTTGAAAGTAAATCGGCGACGATTCAAGTGTGAAAATTGCCACAAGCCTTTTAGTGAAACTTTAGACTTCGTAGAAAATAAAAAAAGTTTTACTTATAGATACGCCCAAGCTGTTACAGAGCAAGTTATTCATCGTGACGTGAGCAATATTACCGAAACAAGGTAAACGGTCGATCGCGCGATACTTCTTTCGCTTCAGCCGCCAGGAATCGTTACGTAAAATCACTTATTTTTTGCTGTATTGGCGCTTGTATGACAATTTTGCTACGTAAAATTTGCAGCAATGATTATTTATCTCCGTATTATTTCTACCTCTTTATCAAAAAAACATATTTACTTATAGTGATACTAAGTAAATACCAGTAAAAACCTACTCTAAGGTAGATTTTTTCAGGAGACGGACTGGGAGTATATACGTAATCCAGTTCTCTACCCATTTTTTATTTTTGGTATAAAAATGCTGGAGACGTTTCAGATCGAATCCGTCTGCATCGGAATTGTTCGTTTTCTGTTGATTAACCCCTGTGTCCCTCTGCCCTCCCTGCCCTCCCCGTCTACGGGGAGGGGTTGGGGGTGGGGTGTTTCTCTGCGGCCTTAATGATTCAGACGCAACCGGAAACGATATGTGCGATCGGACTTAAGTAATTTCCTCTGGAGTAATTTCCTCTGAATCGACCTTAACCCGCCGAATGGGGAGATTAGCAATCAAAGCGGTAGCACGTTCGTGACTCTCTACCGAAAACTCCAACCCCTCGGCCTCGATTTCCACATAGCGAGAAACAACTTCCAGAATTTCCTTACGCATAGCCTCCATCGCCTCTGGAGAAAGACCTGCGCGATCGTGTGCGATCACCAGTTGCAGGCGACGCTTAACTTCCTCGCGACTGTTAGTAGCGGTTGTCCAAGGAAAAAGTCGTTCCAGAAGTTCGTTAATCATGGTAGATGACAAAATTAAAAATGGGGCATAGGGCATAGGGCATAGGGCATAGGTAATTCTTCCACTCTCCCCCTCCTTTAACTGCGGGGCTTACCGCCAAAGAAGCGGCGGATACGGGAGAAGAAGCCATCAGAAGGGGCATCGAGATCGAGAAACTCCACTTTTTCGCCGTCCAAGCGCCGAGCGATGTTACCATAAGCTGTAGCGGCGAGAGAGTTACTTCCCCCCAAAACCAGGGGTTCGCCACGGTTAGTGGAAACAATGACGCGCTCATCATCCGGAATAACACCTAATATCGGAATTGCGAGAATTTCCTGAACGTCCTGCACTGACATCATATCGTTAGCTTGCACCATTGCCGGTCTGATGCGGTTGACAATTAAGTGAATGCGCTTAATGCTGTGGGCTTCTAACAAACCGATCACTCGATCGGCATCCCGAACGGCGGCAATTTCCGGAGTTGTGACGATAATAGCTTCTTTTGCGGGAGCGATCGCATTGCGAAAACCCATCTCAATTCCCGCCGGACTATCAATCAAAATATATTCGTGGCTTTTTGCCAACTCAGTCACCAGCTTTTTCATTTGGTCTGGCGTTACCGCTTCCTTGGTGCGGTTTTGGGCAGCTGGCAGAAGTACCAGTTTTGGCTGTCGCTTATCTCGCACCAAAGCTTTTTCTAAGGTACACTCACCAGCCAGCACATCGACTGCGGTGTAGACAATTCGATTTTCCAATCCCAGCAGCAAGTCGAGATTTCGCAAACCAAAATCGGCATCTACCACAGCAACCTGATGACCGCGAGATGCGATCGCCATGCCAATATTGGCAGTAGAGGTAGTTTTTCCCACCCCTCCTTTACCTGAAGTGACAACAATAATACGACTCATATTAATTTTGGATTTTGGATTTTGGCTAGGGGTTAGGGGTTAGGGGTTAGGGGCTAGGGGTTAGGGGTTAGGGGCTAGGCAAGAGGGAAGAGGGAAGAGGACTTTTGACTTTTGACTTTTGACTTTTGACTTTCCTACTCTTCCAAATTGGGTCTAACAAAACCAGTAGCTTTCGCAATGCGAATTCCCTGGGGAGTGACATAAGCGACCTCCGCGTAAAACTCAGCCGGGGGCTTTTCTGGTGCCCTAGCGACATAATCGGCTATTCGCAGCTGAGTTGGTTCCATCTGGAGAGCCATAATTAGACATTGGGCATTCCCTTTAGCACCGGCATGAACAAATCCGCGCAGACGACCCCAGACTAGAATATCGCCATCAGCCACAACGGAACTGCCAGGATTAACATCTCCCAAAATTACGATCGTACCGGGGTGACGAACCTCTACCCCAGAGCGTAAAGTTGTTTCCAGGTACAATGGTTCCGCCAGCGCCTGTCCCGGTTTTGGATTCGGTTTGTTCAGGAACGAAATTGCAACTGAGTGTTGCTCTACAGAATAACCGGCAGTAGCCGCAGCAACCGCAGTTTGACGACGACCGGTAGAAACCCGTTCTAGTTGTAGCTGGCATTCTGAGAGGGCATTAGCAATTTCTTGTAACTGCCGTCCATCCAAAAGTCGGTCTTGCGCCATTAAATGCACAGGTGTATTCGGTTCCCAGAAACGTTCGCCAGCACCCAGACGCTGCTTGAGCTGTAGCCAAATATCGGGCCATGCGATCGCAGCAGCCGCAGCACCATCCGAGTTGGGAGTTTCTGGCGGCAAGATTAACAATAGCTTGCCATCTTCACCCTTGAGATGCACTTGCAAGGGCAGAACTGGTGCTGGGGGACTTTCGGGAATTGTCTCGACTGAGGGAGGAACAGAAGAATCTACAGTCATGCGGTGTTGGCGCGATCGGCAACAGACAGAATAACACTATCTTAATAGTCGCGTGATATTTCAAAGCCAAATACGGCTAAAGCAATGTTTTCTACTCTCCACGACAGCGCCCAGGAAACTTATGATGCTGTTGGCAAATTGACTCCGGAATCTGACCCCTCCCCCAGTCATTTTTTTGTAGGTTGGGTTGAGGCACGAAACCCAACAGATGCGTTAGGTTTCGTGCCTCAACCCAACCTAC
>NZ_JBHFNU010000107.1:0-50820 GCF_041929145.1 Aerosakkonema sp. BLCC-F183
GTGGTACAACTTTAAGCTTCTACCAAACAGTCGTACCTGTGTCATTAGTACACTTGTACGACTGTTTTTTATCTTTTTACTTTTATTTATAGGAGTTTAGACTAACCGCGCTTTAGGGCGCGGTTAGTCTAAACTCCAGTATGTAGCAACTACGCTATCCTGTTTGTGGCTGCTTTCCACCAAAGCCACCACTGCACAGATAGTTCCCGATACCACACTACCTCTCAACAGCATTGCCATTCCCAATGGCAACAGCATCCGCATTGAAGGCGGGACAACGGCTGGGGGAAACTTATTTCACAGTTTTCAAGAGTTTTCTGTACCCACAGGTACGGAAGCTGTTTTTAATAACTCATTAGATATTCAAAATATCTTCAGTCGAGTCACGGGTAGCAACATCTCGAATATTAACGGATTAATTCGCGCTAACGGGACAACTAGCTTATTTTTAATCAATCCCAACGGCATAATTTTCGGACAGAATGCCCAATTAAATATCGGTGGTTCGTTCATCGGTTCCACAGCAAATAGTATTAGATTTGTCGATGGCAGCGAATTTAGCGCTACTCACCCCACCGCACCATCATTGCTGACAGTTAACGTGCCCATTGGGTTGCAATTTGGCGCAAATCCAGGCAGAATTGAGAATCGTTCGCGCAGCGTGCCGTTAGGCGTATCGCAAGTTACAGCCCCACCAAACATCCCGATCGTTCCCCTACCAATTCCCAACGCCAACCGAATAGGATTAGCAGTACAACCAGGACAAACACTAGCATTAATTGGTGGCGACATCCAACTTGATGGAGGAAATTTAACCGCATCTACCGGACAAATTATTGTGAGTAGTGTTGCAAGTCCCGGTTTCGTGAATTTCGTACCAACGCCACTGGGTTTGAATTTAAACTACGACAACATTCAAAACTTTGGCAACATTGAAATATCTGGTGGTTCCTTTATCAACACCAGCGGAATCGGTGGTGGCAGAGTCGATATCAGAGGTGGAAATGTCACAGTCAGCGGTTCGGGAATTTATGGACTGACATTGGGAAATATAGATGGTAGAGGTATCGATATCAATGCCCAAAACTTGCGATTAGAGGGAGGGTCGCAAATTTACACTCTAACATTGGCTTCCGGCAAAGGAAGCGATATCAACATCCGCGCTACTGACTCCGTAGAAATGATCGGGATTGGATTTGAGAGCTATCAACAATTTTTAGTTAATTATCGAGCATTGAGAACAATCGACCCTTTCGATCCGCAAATTATTCTGAACACCGGCACTTCTGGCGCTGGATATGCTGGAGACATCGGGATTGATACACAACGCTTGCTGATGCGCGATGGAGTAGTAGCAGGCACTGTCTCTTTCGGTACAGGAAATGGGGGAAATATCAACATCCGTGCCAACGTTTTCGATCAGGTTGGTTCTACGCTTAGCAGTGGGTCATTATTGGGTAGTAGCGGTACAGGAGGAAACATCACCGTTACTGCCCAAAAATTAATCGTCCGTGATGGTGCCATTCTCACCACTACCACCACCAGTGAGGGAGCATCAGGGGATATCAACATTAAAGCAGCAGAATCAGTAGAAGTGTTAAGAACTCCTGCTGGGAGTATCCTGCAAACTTTGATCGCCGCCGCCTCTTTAGATCCCTCTGAGAAAGGCAGCGCCGGCGATATTAGCATCGACACCAAGCGGTTGATTATTGCCGAAGGAGCCGGAATATCTGTATCGAGCGGTGCAACTCTTGGCAATAGTCTCTTTTCTACTGGGGGGCCGGGAGGCAATTTGACAATTAGGGCTTCTGAGTCGGTAGAGTTAGCAGGTATCTCTGGAGTTTTGGCAAATGGAGAATACAATATTAGTTTCCTCGCCAGTGAAACCAGTGGCTCCAGTCAGGGAGGTAATATTTACGTTGCCACGCCTGAACTGATTGTGCGGGATGGGGGAGTAATTTTTATGTCTGCTTTTGGTAAGGGAAATGCAGGCAACCTCACGATTGATGCCTCTAGCGTAGAAGTGAGTGGCACTGCTCTTAACGGTCAATTGATCAGTCAAATTGACGTTTCGGCGGGGAATTTCCTCGGTACTCCCATTCCCAATGCTACGGGAAATGCGGGTTCAATGAATCTAAATGTAGGTCGATTGATTGTTCGAGATGGGGCAGCGATCAATGTCCGGGCGCAGGGTACGCCAAATGCTGGCACTCTCAACGTTGTAGGCGACTCAATTCTCGTTGATAACAAAGCCAGCATTAATGGTACAACTGAGACAGGCGGCGGGGGAAATATTAACCTCCAGGCACAAAACATCCAATTACGCCACAACAGTCGAATCGGAACTGATGCAGGTAATTCTACTGGCGGTAACATCGATATCAACACCAATACCTTAGTAGCTCTGGAAAATAGCGATATTACTGCTAACGCACAAAGAGGCGCTGGCGGTCGAGTCATTATCAATGCACAAGGCATTTTTGGTACTCAGTTCCGCGATGAACTAACCCTACAAAGCGATATTACAGCCACCTCTGACCTTGGCCCCCAGTTTAGGGGTGTGGTAGAAATTAATACTCCCGATGTTGACCCCAGTGCTGGTTTAGTCGAGTTATCGACATATTTTGAGGATGTAGACAGGAGCATTGTCGCTAGTTGTGCGACTTCTGTGGGCAATAGCTTTACAATTACCGGCAATGGCGGTTTACCGAACGACCCGACGCAAGCCCTCAGAGGTAGGGCGATTTGGCGGGATGTGCGTTGGGTGGGAGTGGGGGAGAGTGGGAGCGCGAGAGAGCGGTCGAGTCGGAGAATATCGGCAATTGCCAGTACCCCAATTGTAGAGGCGACGGGATGGCGGGTGAACGGTCAGGGGGAAATGGAATTAGTTGCAAATGCTTCCAAAATTATTCTCGGTAGTAGTTGGTACAATGCAGCTGGGTGTGGTGGGAGATGATGGTTAAGACTCTTTTGGCAAATTTCATCCTTTGGGAATATTGACTTTTCAAAAAGGGTAAAATGAGTGCTGCGGGTGTCGATAGCAAAAGAAAGCTCATTCACATTCGATCTAGGCGCTGTTGGCGACCTTAACCCAAAAACATATGAAGCTGCTTTTGCGATCGCTCTATGTAGCAACTACCCTATCCTGTTTGTGGCTGCTTTCAACCAACGCCGCCGCACAGATAGTTCCCGATACCACCTTACCTATCAACAGCATTGCCATTCCCAATGGCAACAGCATCCGCATTGAAGGCGGTACAACGGCTGGGGGAAACTTATTTCACAGTTTTCAAGAGTTTTCTGTCCCCACAGGTACGGAAGCTTTTTTTAATAACTCATTAGATATTCAAAATATCTTCAGTCGAGTCACGGGTAGCAACATCTCGAATATCGATGGATTAATTAGAGCTAACGGTGTGGCGAACTTATTTATCATCAATCCCAACGGCATAATTTTCGGACAAAACGCCCAATTAAATATCGGTGGTTCTTTCTTGAGTTCAACTGCCAACAGTATTAAATTTGCAGACGGGAGCGAGTTTAGCTCACCGAATCCCGCCGCGCCATCTTTGCTAACAGTTAACGTGCCCATTGGGTTGCAATTTGGCGAAAATCCAGGCAGAATTGAGAATCGATCGCAAACAACCGCACCAGTAACTCTGCCACCTCTAACCACCCCATTTCCCTTTGAAATTCCCTTTGACAACAAAGTAGGATTAGCCGTAGCACCCGGACAAACATTAGCCTTAGTTGGGGGCGATATCCAAGTCGATGGAGGAAATTTAACTGCCTTTACCGGACAAATTATTTTAGGTAGCGTGGCGAGTCCAGGTTTAGTCAGCTTCGTACCGACACCATTCGGTTTGAATTTAAATTATGACAATGTTGCCAACTTGGGCAATATTGATTTATCAAATGGAACGACCCTCAACACCAGCGGAATCGGTGGCGGTAAAGTAGATATTAGAGGTAGAAATGTCACCATTAGCGGTACGAGAATTTTAGGATTGACAATAGGAAATATTGATGGCAGAGATATTAATATTAATGCCGAAAACTTGCGAATAAATCGAGGGTCGCAAATTATCCCGGCGACACTCGGAGATGGTAAGGGGAGCGATTTGAACATCTATGCTACTGACTCAGTAGAAATCAGCGGGCTGGGAATTGAAGCCTATCAGCAGGTTTATAACCAATACCTGCTCTCTGGAACGTTCAACCCATTTGTCCCGCAAATTGCTCTGAGTGCTGGTACTGTTGGTAGCGGAGCCGCTGGAGAAATTAACATTGACACCGGACGGCTGCTGCTACGCGATGGGGCAACGGGCGGTACCAATACCTTTACTACTGGAAATGCCGGAAATATGAATATCCGCGCTAACACCGTCGAACTCATCAGTTCAGCACTCAGCATCGGTACAAATCGCGCCAGTGCTGGTCAAGGCGGAAGCATAAATATTGAGGCACAACGTTTAATTATGCGCGATGGCAGCAATCTCGTCAGCATCAGCCGCAGTGATGGTGCATCGGGGAATATCGCGATTAAAACTTCTGAATCTGTAGAATTGTCGGGGAGTTTGCCTGGAAGTACCGCACAAACTGCAATCGGTACAAACTCTTTTGATGGCAACGGGAAAGCCGGGGATATTACGATCGATACTAAGCGACTGAGTGTTTCCGATGGAGCCGCAATTAGTTTATCGACGGGTGCAATTCTCGGGCAAACTGTCTTGTCTACAAATGGGGGACCGGGAGGAAATTTAACTGTGACAGCTTCCGAGTCTGTAGAAGTCAGCGGCGAGTCAGGTGTTTTGGGGTTTGTCGGCTTCGCACCGAGTTCTCTGAATACTGCCACTGCAAGTTCTGGTAGAGGTGGAGATATTCGCCTCTCCACACCTTTATTTATCTTGCGAGATGGGGCGCTGATTTCGGTAGCTTCTTCGGGTATAGCAGATGCAGGAAGTATTACCTTAAATGCCGATCGCATCGTAGTGCAAGGCACTGGCAGAAACAGTGGGTTGAGTAGTAGAATTGAAGCTTCGGCTGGCACAGTGTCGAATTTTAACAATCCCAACGCTACCGCAAATGCGGGTTCGCTGAATGTGAATGCAAGAGAATTGATTGTTAAAGATGGGGCAATATTTAATGTCCGAGCATTGGGTACGGGGAGTGCTGGTAATATTAATGTGGTAGCAGACTCGATCGCTCTTGACAATCAAAGCAGTATTGACGGGAGAACTACATCTGGTCTGGGCGCAAATATAAATCTGCAATCTCTTGCTCTCCAGTTACGTCAAGGCAGCCGCATTAACACAGATGCGGGGAATGCTACTGGTGGGAATATCAATATCGACACCAACACCTTAGTAGCTTTAGAAAATAGCGATATTACTGCTAACGCACAAAGAGGTGCTGGCGGTCGCGTGAGCATCACTGCACAAGGTATTTTTGGGACTCAGTTCCGCAATGAACTAACCCCGCAAAGTGACATCACCGCCACCTCTGACCTTGGCCCCCAGTTTAGCGGTGTGGTGGAAATTAATACTCCCGATATTGACCCCAGTGCTGGTTTAATTGAGTTATCGACATATTTTGACGATGTAGACAGGAGCATTGTCGCTAGTTGTGCGACTTCTGTGGGTAATAGCTTTACAATTACCGGCAATGGCGGTTTACCCGATGACCCGACGCAAGCCCTCAGAAGTAGGGCGATTTGGCGGGATGTGCGTTTGGTGGGAGTTGGGGAGAGTGGCAGAGGGGGAGAACGGGAGAGGGGGAGAATATCGGTAATTGGCAATACCCCAATTGTAGAGGCGACGGGATGGCGGGTGAACGGTCAAGGGGAAATGGAATTAGTTGCAAATGCTTCCGCCATGATTGTCGGTAGTAGTTGGTACAATGCGCCTGGGTGCGGTGGAAGATGATGGTTAAGTCTAGGCTCGCCAATTTCATCCTTTGGAAATATTGACTTTTCAAAAAGGGTAAAATGAGTGCTGCGGGTGTCGATAGCAAAACAACGCTCATTCACACTCGATCTGGGTGCTGTTGGCGACCGATTATCCCGTAAATAAAGATGAAACTGGTTTTGCGATCTCTATATTTGGCAACTACCCTTTCCTGCTTGTGCCTGTTTTACCCCAACTCCACCACCGCACAGATAGTTCCCGATACCACCTTACCTCTCAACAGCATTGCCATTCCCAATGGCAACAGCATCCGCATTGAAGGCGGGACAACGGCTGGGGGCAATTTATTTCACAGCTTTCAAGAATTTTCTGTCCCCACAGGTACGGAAGCTGTTTTTAATAACTCATTAGATATTCAAAATATCTTCAGTCGAGTCACGGGTAGCAACATCTCGAATATTAACGGATTAATTCGCGCTAACGGCACGGCGAATTTATTTTTAATTAATCCAAATGGAATTATTTTCGGACAGAATGCCCAACTAAATATTGGTGGGTCTTTTATCGGTTCAACCGCTAATAGTATTAAATTTGCAGATGGGAGAGAATTTAGCGCAACCAATCCTACCGCACCATCATTGCTGACAATTAACGTACCCGTAGGTTTGCTATTTGGAGCTAATCCAGGCAGCATCGTCAATCGATCGCAAACAACCGCACCAGTAAATCTACCAACGCTGACCACCCCACTTCCCTTTGATAACAAAGTAGGATTAGCCGTAGCCCCCGGTCAAACATTAGCCTTGGTGGGTGGGGATATCCAAGTCGATGGCGGCAATTTAACTGCTTCTACCGGACAAATACTTTTAGGTAGCGTGGCGAGTCCAGGTTTAGTCAGTTTCACTCCCACGCCATTCGGACTCAGTTTAAACTATGACAATATTGCCAACTTCGGCAATATTCAAATATCGAATGGATCGATCGTTAATACCAGTGGCATCGGTGGAGGAAAAGTAGATATTCGAGGTGGAAATGTCACCTTTAGCGGTGGGCGAATCTATGCGCTGTCCTTGGGAAATCTTGATGGTAGAAACATCGATATCGCGGCGCAAAAATTGCGGGTGAGTGATGGATCGCAAATTTTCACTACCGTACTGGGAGCGGGAGCGGGAGGAGATCTGAATATCCGCGCTAGCGATTCAGTGCAAGTGCAAGGGATTGGATTTGAAAGCTATCAAAAGTATTTAGCCAATTTTCTGGCATCGGGAACGGTAAATCCTTTCGATCGGCAAAATATTCTCATTACTGGCACTACTGGTGCAGGAGCATCAGGAAATATCACAATTGATACCCCCAGACTGCTGATAGAAAATGGGGCTGTATCGGGTAGCGCTACTTTGGGAGCGGGAAATGGAGGAAATATGACCATCCGGGCCAGAGATTTCGAGATGGTTGGTTCTGCGATCGATAACGGCACGATTCTGGGAAGTACAGGTAAGGGAGGCAACATCACCTTTGAGGGAGAACGATTTACAATTCGGGATAGTGCGTCGATCGCCAGTGTAGTCTTCAGTCAGGGAGATGGTGGAAATATCATCATTAAAGCATCTGAATCCGTGGATGTTTTGAACACTCCTAATGGAAGTACTCTCCAAACGGCGATCGCGACAAATTCCCTTGCAGGTACGGGTAAAGCAGGGGATATTATCATTGACACGAAGCGGTTGACCGTCACTCAAGGAGGGGGGATTAGTTCATCTAATGGCGGGATTGTTGGTAACAGTGTGTATTCTACTGGTGGGCCGGGAGGAGATTTATTCGTTACGGCTACGGATTCAGTAGAAGTATCAGGTATTTCTGGCGTGCTGGCAAATGGGGGACAAACTCCCAGTTACCTTGCCGCTCAGACCTTAAATTCTACCCCAGGTGGTAACATGAGCATCGCTACATCCGCGCTGAGCGTGCGAGATGGGGGACTTATTTCGACAGCTTCTTTAAATGCAGGAACAGCAGGAGACATCAAGATCGATGCCGATCGAGTGGAAATTGCTGGCAGTAGAAGTAACGGTCAGTTTATCAGCAAAATAGAAGCTTCGGCTGGTATTGCCACCATTTTGATCGATCCCCTAACTACAGGTAATGCGGGTTCGATAAATTTAAATGTCGGACAATTAATTGTTCGGGATGATGCAGCAGTGAACGTACAAGCGTTGGGAAGCGCAAATGCTGGCAACATCAACGTAACGGCAAATACTTTAGCTCTTGACGATCGAGGTAAAATTGACGGTGCAACCACATCGGGTGCGGGAGCAAATATTAACTTAACCGCCCAAAATATTCAGTTGCGCCAAGAAAGTCGGATGAGAACCGATGCGGGTAGTTCTACTGGGGGCAATATTACAATTAATACCGATACTCTGGCAGCACTGAGAAATAGCGATATTACTGCCAATGCAGTACAAGGTGGTGGTGGAAGGGTAAGTATCACTGCACGAGGTATTTTTGGGATTCAGTTCCGGGATAGTTTGACTGCACAGAGCGATATTACGGCAACTTCTGACCTTGGGCCCCAGTTTAGCGGTGTGGTAGAAATTAATACTCCGAATATTGACCCCAGTGCTGGTTTAGTAGAGTTGTCGGCAAATTTCGAGGATGTCAGTAGGAGTATAGTCTCCAGTTGTGCGGCTTCTGAGGGAAATAGCTTTACGGTTACTGGCAACGGCGGCTTACCGGACGACCCTTCTCAAACTCTCAGAGGGAGGTCAGTTTGGCGCGATCTGCGTTCGGTACAACTCGGAGGGAGAGGGGGAGTGGCAGAGTGGGGAAGTGGGAGAGAATCGAGAATTGCCAGTACCCAGATTGTGGAGGCGACGGGATGGACGATCGACGATCGCGGTAGAGTTAAATTGGTGGCGCAGGCACCTAATACTGTTCCCCAAAGTTCTTGGTATACTCCACCTGGATGCCATCTTTAATTTTTAATTGTTTGGCTAATTCTACCCAATGGTCAATTCCTTTTCGTGTTGGTTGTCCCGTTGCAGTGAATGTCCAAATCTCTCTTTTGTGTTGCGGGCCATAACTTATGTGCATCGGTCGATCGACACCGTAATAATATAAAGAATCAAAGGGCAACTTTTGTGATACGATCCAATCGATGATGCGATCGCTCCCCTCCCCAAGAATAAAAAAATCGCAAGCTGCGCCTAATCTTTGGCAATAATATTTACCGTTTTTATTGATTTCATAAGCCATGTGCTGATCGATATCGGGCGCAACTCGACCGTTCTTTTTGCCCGTCTCCGGGTCTTTCTTATCTAAATATTTCTTCAAATCTTTGGAACAAAACCCATAAGTCAGCCGAAACTTATCGATACCGAAAAAATCAATAATTGGCTCTATAATAAATCGATTTAAATCTTGCAAAGCGGTCAGCGTTTCTTCCAAATTTTGCGGGTAAGGATTGATTTGAGAGGCATACTTATTATAAGTATTGCTACAGGTACAAAACTTCTCTAAAGTTAAGTATTTTCCGAGTTTTATTTCTGCCATCACTTCTCGCTATTCAAACTAAAATTTGTATTGTTCCACTTGCATATTCCAAAGCGTTGCGTACTCACCCCCCTGTTGCAAAAGTTGTGCGTGAGTTCCTTCTTCAATTAGTTTACCAGCTTTTAATACGAGAATGCGATCGGCCATTTTAACCGAAGCCAAACGATGGGTAACTAAAATCGCCGTCTTACCGCGAACTAAGTCAAAAAAATGACTGTAAATTTCATACTCGCTGCGGGGATCTAACGCTGCTGTCGGCTCATCTAAAATCAGAATTTGCGAACCTTCCTCTCGTACAAAAGCTCGCGCCAAACCCAACTTTTGCCACTCACCCCCAGAAAGCTCTGTGCCGCCAAACTGCTTGCCTAACAAAGTAAAATATCGCTCTGGCAAACTTTCAACTTTATCTGCAATTCCCGATTTTTCAGCAGCTTTTTTTAATCGCTCTAAATCCTCCATAGCTTCAATATCGCCTAATGCAATATTTTCTCCTATTGTGAGTGAATAGCGACAAAAGTCTTGAAACAGCACACCAATTTGCTGCCGCCATACGGCAATATCGAAATTTTTGAGACTTTCCCCATCTACCCAAATATTTCCACCAGTAGGATCGTATAACCTCGCTAACAGTTTAACTAATGTAGTTTTACCCGCGCCGTTTTCACCAACCAAAGCGACTATTTCTCCTGGGTGCAGGGTAAAAGAAATTCCCGCTAAAGCAAGCCTGCCATCTGGGTAAGCAAACTTCACATTTTCAAAAACAATTCCTGACTCGATCGGGTTGGGTACAGGTTTAGCAGGAATAGTCACGGACATGGTATTCTTGCCGATCAGAAATTTGAAAAAACGTTCCATAAAAAGGAGCGTTTCTTGCAGAATGAAACAATTATGTAATAAGTAAGTGAGGTTTTGTTGGATATAAGCTAAAGATTGAATAAAAAGCATTACGCTTCCTGGCGTAAGTCTGCCAGTAAAAGCTTGTTGCACTACTGAATAAAAAGCAAAGGCATTTCCCGCTGCGCTTAAAGCCGCAAAACCGCTAAAAGCAAAAGCTTGTTTACCCCGCAGACGACGCATGGTTTGATATTTATCTTGAAAAGCTTCTAAATAACGTTGGGTAAATAAAGAACCGATGCCAAAAAGACGGACTTCTTTAGCGTAGATATCTGTCAGCAGTAATGAGGAGTAATACTGCATCCGACGAGCTTGGGGACTTTTTTGAGAAAGTGCTTGCCAAGCATCCCATTGGATTTTGAAAGACACGTAAGTTTGCGGCAAAGATGTTGCTAAAATTAATAAAGGCATCCACCAACCCAGCGGAGATACTAAAAGTAACATACTGATAATGGTAAATAGTTCGGGAATGCCTTCAGTCAGAACACTCAATAAATAGCGCGGTTGATAAGCCGACTGTTCTTGAAGTATTTGCAATTCATCGTAAAAGTGGGAATCTTCAAAACGACTTATATCGACAAAGCTATTAGCTTTCAACATAATTTTCAAGTTGAGGTCTGCAATCAGCTTTTCGCTGATATTACGATGAGCTAGTTCTACCCAAGGTGGAAGGAGACTTTCTAGAAAAATTGTGCCCACCCAAAGCGAAACAAGGCTCCCTAGAGCCAAAAAATTATATTCTTTTACCGAACTCAAGATATCTGTTACTGTATCTACAACTTGTTTGTTAATCCAAACAGCTATAGCGGGTATGAAACTTTGCAACAAAAGAGCGATCGCCAGAAATATAGTTTCTCTTGGCGCTGCTTTCCATAACAGGGGTATGGAACGGCAGAAAATTTTAGCGTAGTTGCATATCAGGTAAACTGTTTTTTTGAGTCTGGTGATTAAGTTATTAGCCCACGAACCCATAATTGGCTATTCCATACTTGCTATGCTAAGTTAGCATAGACTTAGGCAAAGAAGCCGGGTTTCTCTAAAATAGATATGTACGAAGAAACCTGCTTTATAGCCTGGGCGTGCATAAGTCCTGTATCAGTTTAATTGTCTGCAATCTAGCTGGATGTGATTTTAAGGCGATCGCAAGCATACTCACTGGTTTTCTTTACCTAAAAAAATATTCAAAGCCTTACTCAGCAAGGCTTTGAATATTTTTTTAGCTAATTTTGCTTCTTAAGTGCAGAAGACCTGCTTACTGGTCAAGATTACTAGGCTTGTTCGAGTTGTCATCCTCTTGAGTCGGCTTCTTGAGGTTTCTTTGCGCTTCCAGCTCTTGTAGAGCCTTGTAAATCCACAGCTTTGATAGCTCAATAGTACTAATGCGATCGGGAATAGTTGACATACTTTAATAAAGGTGACTAACTCTATCTTTAAGAATAGTAAACCCAAAAGTATTCTTCATGAAGATATATACCTAAAAAATGAATTTTTTTGTACCCCGACGCCGGACACCTTCATAATTGTGCGAAAAGAGAACCCCAGTCCATGACGGCGGGTCTTGGGCCTTGATTAATCAACTCAAATACCTTTCCTTCTGTTTGCGGGTGGTAGAGAGATTCTACGCAAGCAGCCGCTACATCAATACGGCTGCTGTCACCAGATAGAGTATCGCCAGTAGCGATCGCAATCCCTAACTTCCCACCCGTGCTGGCTTTTAGCAATGTGTTCAAGTCGTAAGAGGTATATGGGCCATCAATCAGCCGTCCCGGTCGAATAATGGTGTAGGGTAATTGCGATCGAATTATGGCTTGCTCTCCTTTAAGTTTGGCATCCAGAACGCCAAAAGCATTAAGCAAACTGAACGGGAATTTTTCTTTGCGTTCGATACCGCAGGAGGAGACAAAAACAAAGCGTTGCAGATGGGATGGTGCAGCAGCGACGAGATTGCTAACACCTTCGCTATCAACTTTTTCAGGACTGTTCTTCGCTTTACTAAGGCGATATTCAGTATTGAAATAAATTTGACTCCATTCCAGCAATTGTTCGATGGGATTTCCTGAAGAGGAAATATCGAAATCCCATCTTTGGGAAGGAAAAGCTGTTGTTCCGGTACAACAAATAATGTGGGTGATATCCAGCATTGCTTGTGATAGGGTATCCGGATAGCGGGTGTCTCCGAGTGCAATTTCCACACGGTTTTCAAACATTTTTTGAGCTTTCTGGGAACTGCGGGTGAGGACGCGCACTGTTGCTCCTTTTTCCAGCAATTTTCCCACCGTCATTTGACCAACGCCGCCTGTTGCTCCCGCAACCAATACTCGAAAGGACACAGCTGTATTTTTCCACGTTATGAGGTTTTCTCTCTCAGCGTAATACAAATAAGGATATTTTGGCATAGCCTGACCCAAAAACGCTCGGCTACTGAGGATGACCGAGACAATTTTAGATTTTAGATTTTGGATTTTGGATTAAAATCTAAAATTGTCTCTGTCACTGCAAAATATAACATATTTTTATGAAAGATACATATTCAGAAGAGTTAGATTATGCTTCGCAAATCATCAAAGAAGCTGCCCACTTATATATAAAACAGGCACAAGCACCTGCTGACATATATATGAAAGGTGAATACGATCTAGTGACTTCTACCGATTATGCGATCGAGTCATTCATAATTGATAAATTGTCTAAAAATTTCCCAGGCGATCGAATTATATCGGAAGAATCTTACACGGAGTCATTAACGGATGAGAGAACGTGGGTAATCGACCCTTTAGATGGAACTAATAACTATGCCAGGAAAATACCCACTTACGGTATCCAAATAGCTCTAATAATTAAAAAACAACCTGTTGTCGCTGCTATCTATTTACCCGAACTTGAGGAAATGTATACTGCCCATATCAATAGCGGCAGCTATTTGAACGGCAGGAAAATAGCTGTCAATTCATCTGTCGAATTAAATCAAGCTGTGATTTCAATGGGCGATTTCAGTAAAACTGGAGATAGAGTTGAAAAAAATCGGATTAGATTGTTGGGGATAGCAGCAATTGCTAATCGTATAGCTCAATTAAAAATGTGGGGTGCTGCTTGTTACGATTTGGCTTCTTTGGCTGTGGGTAGAACAGATGCCTATTTGGTTTATTCCTACGATCTATGGGATGTGATACCGGGGTATTTAATTGCGAAGGAAGCAGGGGCAGTATTTGCTCAACTTACAGGTGAGCCTTTTGATGTAACTGCTACAACTATGATTGGTGCGTCTCATCCCGAACTGATGAATGCTTTGTTGCAAGCGATCGCGCTTTAATTCCACTGTGTTTAGGAAACATTCTGAGAAGGAGAAACTGAAAGGTAAATTATGCAGAAATTCACCACGCAATTACGGGTGCGACACTACGAAATGGATGCTCTCGGTCACGTTAACAATGCCGTTTACCAGCATTACTTGGAACAGGCGGGGATAGAACATACCGAACACATGGGTTTTACAGTCGATCGCTACCGCGAGTTAGGTGGAGTATTCGTAATGCGGCGTCTGGAAATTGACTATCTGCGTCCTGCGGTAGCTGGCGATACCCTGGAAATTACTACTTGGTTGCAAGAAATACGCGGTTCCCGCGCTATCCGGCGTTATGAGCTTCGCATTTTAGAAAAAGAAGATTTAGTGGTAAAAGCAGAAGCAACCTGGGTCTGGGTAAACTTGGCAACGATGCGTCCGAAAGCTATTCCTCCTGTTATGTTAGAAGCCTTTCTAGCTACTAAGCCGGCTTCACTTGGCGAATCGGTAACAGCAATAGATAATGGGCAATAAATTGTTAGCTTATTGCTTATTTGCAATACCTGTGTTTCCAAATTTACTACTTTACTCTTGATAAGAAGTTAAGGTGAATATCGTGAATACAAATTTACCTATCCAAATAAAATCGTTTGACTTGCTTGAGGAGCAAAAATCATTTCAGCTATTCCAACTACAAGACAGGAAACCAAAAAATATCTGGGAGGCAAACGGGATGAATAATCCTGGAGGAGGAGGATTTGGTACGTTTCTCTGGAGCTTGTTATGGTTAATTCCCATTTTGGGAATAGCATTTTTTATTTCACGCCAAAAATTTTAAATAATTCCTACTTTAGGTACAAGACTAACGAAAGTCTGTGTTGCAAAAATTGAAACTATGAACAATATCGAACGTCTTGTAACTTTAAATCGCATCCGTAAATTCAGCCGCCTGATGGATAGCGCTTTCCGCATCCCAGTGATAGGCTTTCGCTTTGGATTAGACCCGATTATTGGTTTAATTCCCGGTCTTGGAGATCTGGTCAGTACAGCCTTTTCTGCTTATATTATTTATTTGGCTGCGCGTTTCGGCTTACCGCCTCAAATTATGTACAAAATGATATTAAATATCGGTTTGGAAGCTGTAGTGGGTGCGGTTCCCCTCGTAGGCGATTTGTTCGATGCCTATTTTAAATCCAATATCCGCAACTTAGAGCTTTTAGAGAAACATCTGATTATAGTCGAGCCAGAAATTTTTGAAAAAAACCCTCCTACTATTACCGATCGGGTTTCGTCAGATAGCGATCGCAGCATCTATCAAGAAGTTCATTCTTAGCTGGAAGGTTACCCCCCGATCTCAAGTAGTTTAATTATATTAATCGCCGTAGGTAGTAGGTATTGACAAAAATTGTCTTTCATACCTACTACCTAATACCTATTATTGAGGAAGAGTACGATCGCAATGCCAAGGTTTAAAAACCAAGGCGCACAAACCAAAAACCAAACGATACTTATACCAATAATTACCAGCGCGAATACGCCCAGAATTTCTCCTGTCGGTCGCTCTACTGTTGTGTGCATAAAAGTCCAAAAGGTGGTTATTGCCAGCAAGGGAGGAATAAATAGGTTAGCTAGAACCATTGCGGTTATCTCCTTTGTAAGTATCTATGGGTATAGAACAGGTAGTCAGCTTAGCTGTCGGTAGGTATATTATGGCTTATAGCCTCTCTTCCAGCGATCGCCTGCGATATGATTCACCGGAAAATCTTGATTTACGCATCAAACTATATTGTGTGCTGTGGGATGGCTTCCACCTCCTACTCTAGGTTCACCCAATAGGATGAAATTTTAGTCTTTATCCTGAGTAAACGCAATCCTCAGCAGCAGTAAAATTCCTATGTTGGCCCAGCGCTAAGGACTGTCGTTCGATCTGAGTAACATATAAAGGATCTCTCTGTTATCTGTGATGATGGTAAATCAACTATTTAGTGCGGCTAATCTCTTCGTTTTGCCCTTTTGGGCCTTGATGATTCTGCTACCAAACTGGGGCGTCACTCGCAAGGTGATGGAATATTATATACCTTTTGTGGTACTGGCTGGACTGTATTTGTATTTGCTCTTCGGTTCGATTACACCAGAATCCGCGCAAGCTTTAGCTAATCCTCAGTTGGCTGATATCGCTCGCTTCTTTGCAGATGAGAATGCGGCGGCAGTTGGGTGGGTTCACTTTTTGGTGATGGATTTGTTTGTGGGGCGCTGGATTTACTGGGAAGGGCAAAAAACGGGAGTTTTTACGACTCATTCGATCGCGCTGAGCTTATTCGCTGGCCCATTAGGATTGCTCTCTCACATTTTCACCAGTTGGATAACCCAGAAATTTTTCTCGCCCAAAGAATCTGAGTCTGCAACTGCTGTTTAATATATAGGGTGGGCATCGCCCACCAAAAAACTTCTCAAAGTCGTGGTCATAAAAACAAAAAAATTCTCAGGATGGCGGCAATTATTCTTCGGAATCCGTACCCGCGTTCTAGTTTGGTATCTGATACTGATGGCTGGATCGGGTGCTATCTCTATACTAGCTGTCCGTCAAGTTCTTTCGGTACGCTTAGAAGAACGAGGTAAAAAAGTTCTCGTTCGGGAGGTAAAGCAATTTCAGCAATTAATCCAAGAATGTCAGGGAAATAATTGCAACTTTTTTACTCTATTTGACACTTTTTTATCTCGTCAGATTCCATCTGACGGAGAATTTATTATCGGTTTAACGAACGGGAAAATTTACAAATCCAGTCCGGCGGCTTTGCCTGAATCACTTCGACATAATCAGAGTTTATTAAAACGTTGGGCACAACTCAACCGCCGCGAAAAAGGTGAGCTAATCACGGCAAATGATACTATACGTTATTTAGCCGAACCCGTTATCATCGGGGGGAAAATTCAGGGAGTATTTGTTGTCATTCATTCAATGTATGAGGATTTGGAAAAGGTAAATGAAGTAACGGCTGTCATATTTTCCGTGACATTAATTTTATTAGCTGTTACTTCGGCTTTGACTTGGACTGTGGCAGGAAGAGTGTTAGTTCCTTTGCGCTTAGTTACAGCGACTGCTCGATCGATTAGCGAGTCGGATTTGACTGGACGCATTCCCATACAGGGTGCGGATGAAATTGCGGAACTGACTGTTACCTTTAATGAAATGTTAGAGCGCCTGGAGGCTGCTTTTACCAGTCAGCGCAATTTTATTAATGATGCGGGGCATGAATTGCGAACGCCAATTACTATTATACGCGGTCATTTGGAATTGTTGGGTGATGACCCGGAAGAACAATGGGAAACGATCGATCTGGTGATGGATGAGTTGGATCGAATGAACCGTTTGGTTAACGATTTGTTGTTGTTAGCAAAAGCGGAACGTTCTGATTTTTTGAGATTAGAGACGTTGGAAGTTGCGGCGTTAAGTGAGGAATTATTTACGAAGTCATTAGCTTTAGGCGATCGAAATTGGCAGTTGGAATCTAAAGCATCTTGTGAAATTGTAGCCGATCGTCAGCGTTTGACGCAAGCAATTATGAATTTAGCTCAAAATGCAGTGCAACATACCAAAGAAAATGATGCGATCGCTCTCGGTTCATCTCTCAACAATGGCGATGTTTGTTTCTGGGTTCGCGATACTGGCGAAGGAATTGCCGCGAACGATCGCGATCGTATTTTTGAACGTTTTGCGCGTGCTGCTAACAGTCGCAGACGTTCCGAAGGCTATGGTTTGGGATTAGCAATTGTGAAAGCGATCGCAGACGCACACGGCGGAAAAGTGGAGTTAGAAAGTCAATTAGGGAAAGGTTCTATTTTTACATTAATTATACCAATAAAACCCTAGTTATGCTAAGATGTTAAATAACTTTAATGCGTGCTTGAAAGGAAAATAAAATGAGTAGAACTCAGGCTAAACCTAAGCGTTTTACGCTGGATGAATATCATAAGCTGACAGAAATAGGATTTTTCCATGAAGATGACAGGATTGAGCTAATTAAGGGAGAAATTATTGAGATGGCAGCAAAAGGTACGGCTCACGAAACTTGTTTGAGAAACTTATTGCGAGAACTACCAAGACTGGTAGGGAATAGAGGAACTTTACAATGTCAGGCTCCGATTATTTTACCCGATGATAGTGAACCAGAACCAGATTTTGCGATTCTCCAAAACCGAGATGATAATTATTTATCTGCTCACCCCAGACCAGGTGATGTATTGCTAGTCATGGAAGTAGCAGATTCTACTTTGAATTTTGACAGAAATGTTAAGTTGTCCCTCTATGCTGAGGCGGGTATATCTGATTATTGGATATTTAATTTATTGGATAATCAGTTGGAAGCTCACAGCGAACCTTTTCAGAACAGTAAAGGAAATTTTGGTTATCAAAATAGGCGAATTGTTTTACCAAATCAGATAATTGCGTTACCTTGTTTTCCCGATTTATCTTTGGATTTAAGTAGAGTATTTCCGCAAAAATTGAATGATTAAATTAACTCAAAGGTGGAAAGAAACCCGGTTTCTTCGAGAAACCGGGTTTCTGGGGGCAGCCAGCGAAAAAATAAATTTCCACTTTCATGTTGATTCTACCGATGACGCCCTGACCTTCAAAATGACACAATAGCGTCCAGTTGAATCTAAAGTCTTAAAATGGCTATCAGCAATCACGAACAAGTTGGCAGGGCTTTAAACCTTCTATGTAAGGCATTATACACTTATATAGAGCAGGAAATGCAGGCCATTCACCGAGAGCGCTGGTTAACAGTCGCCACATCTTATCTAGCCAAAGATCAAAATTTGAGGCGAAAGCCAGCAGACATTCTGCAAGAGGATGTTTCTGGCTTATTGACAGTTATCTTAAAGCAGTGGGAAGATGTCTTTAGAAAAAACATGGGTTATGCTGAACGCGCTTTGGTAAGTGAACTAATCGAAGTTCGCAACAAATGGGCGCACAAATCTACCTTTTCTACAGATGATACCTATCGCGCTCTCGATAGTATTGCTCGACTCCTCAAAGCTATTTCTGCATCAGAAGCGATTGATGTAGAAAAGCAGAAGCAACAAGTTTTACAAATTCTATCTCAAGAACAAGTTCGTCAAGAAAATCGTCGTGTTTCAGCTGAAGAATACCGCATTAGAGAACGATTAGCTGAATTACTAAAAAAAATTCCTTTCCAGGATGCTTCTCTCTTAGAACACGCACTTACTCACCGTTCATACTTTTATGAAAATCCGAAACAAGTAAGGGATGATAATGAGCGACTAGAGTTTTTGGGAGATGCAGTACTAGGTTTTCTATGCAGCGAATTTCTTTATAGTCGTTACCCAGAAATGAATGAATCTCAACTAACCCGTCTTCGTTCCGAATTAGTTGATGAAAAGCAGTTAGCCAAGTTTGCTAAAGTTATGGATATAGGGAAATGGATGCGATTAGGCAAGGGTACTATAGCAGATGGAGGACGCAACAACTCTTTGTTGCTTAGTAATACTTTTGAAGCTATTATCGGTGCTTATTTTCTAGATTCTGGGATAGAGGAAGTCCGTGAGTTTGTCCAAGAATTATTTATTTCGGTAGCTGAAGATTCTGTTTCTTACCAATCTGATGTAGACCCTACTGTTTTGGTAGATTCTAAAAATTTGTTTCAGCAATGGGTATTCGCCAACATTGGCCAAACTCCGCCTAAATATTTGACAATCAAGGAGATAGGCCCACCTCATGCTAAAGAGTTTATGGTGGAAGTTCGCGTAGCTGATAAAAAATATGGAGAAGGAAAAGGACGTAGCAAAAAAGATGCCGAAAAAAGTGCGGCAGAAGATGCACTTGCCAAGCTGAGAAAACGAGGGATGATGTAGAATTGATGGGATATTGCGCTAATATCCTCACCCGCTGGGGAATCAATTCCCCAGCTAATAGCGAAAGTCCATTTTAATGGACTGGAAGATGAGTATTGAGTCCACTTGAGTGGACTTAAGCTATTAGCCAGGGATTTGAATCCCTGGCGGGACGACAGCGAAGTGAGTAGCTTTATATATAGTTGAATTCCATTTGTTCTGCAACAAAATTATTTATTATCTAACAAAAGATCGCGTTGAGGATAGATATAAAATGAATCGCATCCTAATTGCTGAAGACGAACCGCGTATTGCCTCCTTTCTAGAAAAAGGATTGAAAGCTAATGGCTTTACTACCGTGGTAGTAGAAGACGGAAATGCAGCAGTTCGTATCGCTGATAGCAAAGATTTTGATTTGTTAATTCTAGATATTGGTTTACCTGGAAAAGATGGTTTCCAAGTATTAGAGGAATTGCGAGGTAGAGGAGAAAAAATTCCTGTAATTATTCTCACAGCACGCGATGATGTCACTGATAAAGTGGCGGGATTGGAAGGCGGTGCGGATGATTATGTTACGAAACCTTTTCGCTTTGAAGAATTGTTGGCGCGTGTGAGGGTAAGGTTGCGCGATCGCACTTCTTCTGCTACTAGCAAAGATGATACGATCGTTCGCACAGGAGATATCGTGTTGGACTTGCGATCGCGCCGCGTTACAGTAGGCGATCGCACTGTCGAATTATCCACTCGTGAATTCATTTTAGCCGAAACTTTCGTCAGACATCCCGGACAAGTTTTTAGTCGAGAACAACTGCTCGATCGCGTTTGGGGTTACGATTACGATCCCGGTTCTAATATTGTCGATGTTTACGTCGGTTATCTCCGCAAAAAATTAGGTAGCGATAAAATAGAAACTGTCAGAGGAATGGGATATCGATTTTGTACGTAGATTGGAAGATTTAAAGTGAGGAAATCGTCATCGATCGAGCAAGGAAAAGTTATCTTGTGATATAATTATATCATCCAAAAAATTAGAGGTAAAACCAATGGCAACCGAACGCTGGACTGATGAAATGCTCGATAAATTAGCTGAAAAGGTCGAAAAAAATGCGGAAGCGATCGAAAAAAATACAGAAGCGATCGAAAAACTAACAGAAAATGCCAAAGAGTTGAATATCCGTTTTAGCGTTTATCAACAAGCATCCCAGAGGGTCGTCAACTTAGCATTCGGTCTATTAGCAACGGCAACCATCACAACTATTATTACTGCCGTTTTTAAGAAATAAGTCTGGTACGTACCCACTGTCGCGAAAAAAGTGCTTTTCTAGATTTAAACCGCTCCCTGAAACAATATATTCTTCTAAATTACTACAACCAAATCGAATCAAAAATCCGGTTTATTGGAAAAACCGGGTTGGTTGCATTGGATTAGATGAGAAAATTCTCATCTGACTTTCATGAAACTTTTAAACTTATCTATAAAAATAATAACAATAACGTTTTTGGTGTGGGAGCGAGATGATCTTAGCATCTACCAAGGAATTACAAAACTACCAATGGCATAATCTGCCAGCAGATAAACTTGCATATATTCTCAAAACTGACTTAGCCTCAGAGCAATCAAACTGGATATCGGAAATCGTAAACTCTCTCCAACCTAATTACGATCGACCATTACCCAACAGGCAATTACCGTGTTAGAAGCATTCGTATTCGCCACAATATTGTGCGGATTTTTCGGCACCATCCTCAAAAAGAACCTGGTGATGAAGATTGTCTCGATGGATGTCATGAGTGCAGGGGTGGTCGCCTATTACGTAGTAGTTGCATCGCGAGACGGTTTCTTAACACCCATTTTATCCACTGTCAAAAATGGCTCTTATGCCGATCCAGTACCCCAAGCGGTGATTTTAACCGCGATCGTTATCGGTCTTTCGATTCAAGCTTTAATGCTAGTCGGAGTAATGAAGCTGTCACGAGATAATCCCACCTTAGAAAGTAACGAGATCGAGAAAAACAATACACCATGAATAACATAACGATCGCATGGATCGCATTCCCGTTTTTTGTGGGGTTCGTCATTTATCTACTCCCCAAACTCGATCGATATCTCAGTCTGGGTACAGCTATTGTTTCGGCTGCATATGCCTTTTGGCTATTTGCCCAACCCTCACCGCTAAAACTGATATTACTCGATAATTTTGGTGTCACATTAGAAGCTGACCAATTAAGCGGCTTCTTTATCTTAACCAACGCCCTCGTCACCCTTGCCGTTATTCTCTACTGCTGGGATACTGGGAAGAGCGCTTTTTTTTACGCCCAAGCAATCATTTTGCACGGTAGCGTCAACGCCGCCTTTGTTTGTGCCGATTTTGTCAGTTTATACGTAGCGTTAGAGGTAAGCGGTATCGCCGCCTTTCTTTTAATAGCTTATCCCCGCACAGATCGATCGATTTGGGTAGGCTTGCGCTATCTCTTTGTTAGCAACATCGCCATGTTGTTTTATCTAATTGGCGCAGTTCTAGTCTATCAAGCTCATCATTCCTTTGCTTTTGCAGGTTTGCGGGGGTCGCCTCCAGAAGCACTTGCCCTAATTTTTCTAGGACTATTAGTAAAAGGCGGTATTTTTGTATCCGGATTGTGGCTACCCTTGACCCACTCCGAATCGGAAAGCCCAGTATCGGCTTTGCTGTCGGGAATTGTCGTTAAAAGCGGCATTTTTCCCCTCGTGCGTTGCGCGTTAGTTTTGGATGAGATCGACCCCATTGTCAGGTTCTTCGGCGTCGCTACAGCCCTGCTAGGCGTTTTCTATGCCGTATTTGAAAAGGATAGCAAGCGAATGCTGGCTTTTCACACGGTTTCCCAATTAGGCTTTGTCCTTGCGGCACCTAAAGTCGGCGGATTTTATGCGCTGACCCACGGCTTGGTCAAATCCGCACTTTTTTTAATTGCGGGGGTTTTACCGAGTCGAAATTTTAAAGAACTGCAACATCAGCCGATCGATACCTCAATTTGGATCGCCCTAGTGATGGCGAGTTTCTCGATATCGGGTTTTCCTTTGTTGTCCGGCTTTGGCGCGAAGGTTTTGACAACGAAGAATCTAGTTCCTTGGCAAGTTATCGCTATGAATATTGCCGCACTTGGAACCGCAATATCCTTTGCTAAATTCATCTTTTTACCTCATCAAAAAACAGAAAAAAAACAGAATAATCATCCTGGGTTTTGGGCAGCGATGATAGTGCTAATCGGCGGACTGATAGGAGCAAATGTTGTCTATTATGACGCCTACAATCTTGAAAATATCATCAAACCACTGGCAACGATCGCTCTAGGATGGCTGGCATACTTGCTGATTTTTAAACACGCAAAAATTAAGTTGCCGCGTTTCGGAGAGAAATTTGACGATTTGGTCGGTTTTATGAGTCTGGTTTTGATTCTACTATTTTGGATGGGGTTTGCATGGCTGGGGATTTAATATTGCGATTACTGATTTGGTTTTTGCTCACTGCTGATTTTAGTTGGATAAATATCTTCCTGGGTATTCACATAGCCATCTTATTGCCCTTGGGCTACAAATCCCCTGGAGCGTTAGACGATTGGCTGAGTGTGCTGGGAAAAATCATCGTCGCGATTCCCCAGGCGTATATTGAGGCATTCGATATCATCTTGCGTCCCCATCACTACGAAGATGTCGTCCTCGAACGAGTCGAAGAACGACGTACACCGGGCTTGATCTTTCTCGATATATTCTTAATCACCTTTACACCCAAAACCATTGTGTTGAGATATCGCGAAGATGGTTGCTACGAAGTACACCGGGTTTGCCGGAGGAAAAGCCCATGATGAACTTCTTCTTAATTGCCATGATTCTAGCGTTGCTAATTCCCATCTACGATGCTTGGAAAAATGAGGATATCTGGCGAAGAATGTTGGCCTTTGGCAGTATCTCGACCAAGGCAGCAATTACAATTTTGTTTGTCTCTGTATTGCGCGATGATTGGATGATCGGGATTGTCGGCGTGATGATCCTAACTGTAGGTAATGCCGCCTTAATGTTACTCGCACAAATCATCAAGAGGATCGGCGAAGCATGATTGACCTATTGAGTTATACCTGCATAGGTATAGGAATTTTCTTCTCATTTTGGGGAACTTCTCACCTCCTCACTCAGCGATCGGTCTTATTCAAACTGCACAGTCTTTCAGTTGCAGATACGCTTGGATCGATGAGTATTATGTTTGGACTTTTGCTGAAAAGACCCAGAGAATGGCCTTTGTTGCTCCTCGCCATTATCTGTTTGGCACTGTGGAATACGATGTTGGGATATGTGTTGGCATACTGTGCAAGTAGCCGGGGGAAATATGAATGATAGCTATGTTTATATCATCACTGCCCTACTGCCTTTAGCTGCTTTGATGGTAGTGCTTCAGGTTAATCCCTACGATGCTTTGGTCATTCGGGGAATACTGGGCGCAATATCGGCAATGTTATATGCAATTTTAGGAGCGCCGGATGTAGCGCTGACAGAAGCTTTGGTGGGGACGCTGTTAGCAATTACTCTCTATGCGGTGGCGGTGCGTTCTTCCCTGGTGATGCGTCTGGGTGTGCTGAAAGATGAGTTAGCTCAAGCCGAAGTTGAAAGACATTTTGGGCAAATAATGAATGAGTTACGCACGATTTTTCGCAAACATTATATGCGTCTGGAGTTAGTCCCGTACATGGATAGGGAAGAGTTGCATCGGGCGCTAATGGAAAAAGAAGTTCACACTATTTGCGCTACACAAGCAGTGGATGAGGACAAAGAAAAGCAACCCTATCAAACTGTAACTAGGCTGCAACGTCTTTATGACATTATGCAAAGCGAACTTTCCACACCTGCTACGAGCTTGACTTATGTTAGTGCATCAGAATCAGGGGAGCAGAAACATTAATGAAATGGGTTTACATTGCAGCAGGAATCGCATTTTACATCAAAATGCTGGTATTACCAAACGCATCGCTGGGCTTCGATCTCTCTATTGTAGAAGCGATCGTCAAAGATAGTGGTGTACCTAGTGCGGTCGCTGGGATTATTTTACGGAATCGGCTGTATGACACCATCTTTGAAGTCGTAGTATTTACGATCGCCATTATGGGGGCTAATTTTCTACTAGCTAATGAAAAACCCACCAGCAAAATCTATCAATTTACCGATCGACCCTCCATTGTACTAGCGCGTTTGGGAGCAACTATTTCCGCCTTGGTGAGTATCGAACTGGCGATTCGGGGACATCTCAGCCCAGGCGGTGGATTTGCGGCGGGTGTGGCGGGTGGAACTGCGATCGGTCTAATCGCCATTACCTCATCACCGGAAAGGATGCAGGCGATTTACAAGCGCTGTTTCGCCGCTACTTCCGAGAAGCTTTCGGTGCTTATTTTTATCATCTTGTCAGTGCTGACTTTGGCTGGATATGAATTACCGCACGGACAGATGGGTTTACTTGTCAGCGGGGGAGTAATTCCTATACTCAATATCTTGGTAGCAATAAAAGTGGCTTTGGGGTCTTGGGCGGTGGTTTTGATTTTTATTCGCTATCGAGGATTGTTGTGAAAGATGAAGTTATTCGATACTTAGGGGCATAAATTTTTTTCATCAATTTGTAGGTTGGGATGAGCAGAGCGAATCCCAACATCCAAGTTATACCCCTTTTTAAGGAACTGTTCCAGGTGCAGAAGTCACCGAGAGAAGAAGAAGACAATAAAACAGCGTAATCCAAGCTGGCTTGGTATGACTGGGTGAGAATTTTCTCATCAAGCTTTCATCAAATTTTTAAACCTATTTTCAAAAATAAGAGTAATGTTTTGAGGTGGCAATATGACTTTAACAGCTACTAATGAATTCCAAGAACACCAATGGCATAATCTACCAGAAGATAAAGTAGCAATTATTCTGGAAACTGACTTAGAGAACGGTTTATCAGCCAGCGAAATAGGGGAAAGACAGCGAGAGTTTGGCTTAAATCAACTCACTGCGAAGGAAGGAAAACCAGCTTGGTTAAAGTTTATACTTCAATTTAATCAGCCACTACTGATTATCTTGGTATGTGCGGGCGCAATTAAAGCAATACTGGGTGAATGGATCAACGCTGGGGTAATTTGGGGCGTCACTACTACGAACGCGATTATTAGTTTTACTCAGGAAGCGCAAGCGGAAAATGCGATCGCAGCTTTAGCTTCCGCCGTCCGCACAGAAGCTACCGTGATTCGCGACGGCAAAAAATTAAAAATTTCCTCGGAAGAATTGGTTCCCGGTGACTTAGTTTTACTCACCTCTGGCGATAAAGTACCCGCCGATTTGCGATTAATTAAAGTCCGCGATTTGCAAATAGATGAATCAGCACTTACTGGCGAATCAGTAGCAGTAGAAAAATACGAAGAAGTAGAAGGAACAGTAGTTTTACCGCCAGAAACTCCACTCGCAGAACGCAGCAATATGGCTTATGCGGGAGGTTTCGTTACCTTCGGACAAGGTAGCGGTATTGTTGTTGCTACGGGAAATAATACCGAAACAGGTAAAATTTCCAAATTAATCGAACAAAGAGTAGATCTCACCACTCCGTTAACTCGCAAATTCAATCAATTCAGTCAAAATTGGTTGTACTTTGTCCTATTCATGGCTACCCTTACTTTTGCGGTAGGTTTAGGACAAAGAAATTTTAAAGATGCGGTAGAACCAGCAGTTGCTTTAATTGTGGGTGCAATTCCGGAAGGTTTGCCAGCAGTTATTACAGTAACTTTAGCTGTGGGTGTGGCGAGAATGGCACGCCGCCACGCGATTATCCGCAAATTGCCAGCAGTAGAAACCCTCGGAAGTGCCACTGTTATCTGTTCCGATAAAACGGGAACTTTGACCGAAAATCAGATGACAGTACAAGCAATTTATGCTGGAAGTGCGGGCTATACGGTTAGCGGTACTGGCTACAATCCCAAAGGGGAAATCCTGCAAAATCAACAACCAATTGATGTTAAAAATTATCATACATTACAAGAATGCTTGTTAGCGGGATTGTTGTGTAATGATTCTCATTTAGAGCAGAAGAATGGAAATTGGGTAGTAATTGGCGATCCGACGGAAGGCGCGTTAATTACTGCTGGTAGTAAAGCCGGATTACTTCAACAAGCTGTAGAAAGATTGAATCCCCGATTAGATTCCATTCCGTTTGAATCTGATTTTCAATATATGGCAACTCTGCATGAAACTCGCGGAAGTAAAACTATTTATGTCAAAGGTTCGGCAGAGGCAATTCTCAAACGTTGCCAGACAATGTTGGATGGGAAAGGCAATGTTATCGAGTTAAATTTAGCACCGATTGAAAAAGCTGTGGAAACTTTGGCGAAACAAGGTTTGCGGGTGCTAACTTTTGCGAAGAAAAATGTACCGAACGAGCAAAAGACGGTAAATCATACCGATCTGGAAGCAGGGCTGATTTTCTTAGGTTTGCAGGGGATGATCGATCCGCCGAGAAAAGAAGCGATCGCAGCTGTTCACGCCTGCCAAGCTGCGGGTATCCAGGTAAAAATGATTACTGGCGATCACGTAACTACCGCTCAAGCGATCGCTCGCAGAATGGGTTTCCGCAACCGCAACAAGAAAATCGTCGCCTACACGGGTGCGGAACTCGCCCAAATGAAGAAAAACGAACTCGCAGAAGCGGTAGAGGAAGGCGTAGTTTTTGCCCGCGTCGCCCCAGAACAAAAGCTGCGAATTGTGGAAGCTTTGCAAGCGAAAGGCGAAATCGTGGCGATGACGGGGGACGGTGTAAATGATGCACCCGCCCTCAAACAAGCGGATATCGGTATTGCGATGGGTAGCGGTACGGAAGTTTCTAAGGAAGCATCCGATATGTTACTAACTAATAATAATTTTGCTTCCATTGCGGCGGCGGTGGAAGAAGGGCGATCGGTTTACAAAAACCTTTTGAAGGCAATTTGCTTTATTCTGCCTGTTAATGGTGGAGAATCGATGACAATTTTAATTAGCACGTTATTGGGCAGAGAAATGCCGATTTTATCGCTACAAATTCTCTGGCTGAATATGCTTAACTCTATCACTATGACGGTGCCGCTATCGTTTGAACCGAAGACTGCTGGGGTAATGAAAAACCCACCCCGTCCGGCGAACGAACCTTTCCTAACTCAGAATCGCATTAAGCGAATTTTGGCGGTTTCTCTTTATAACTGGACTTTGATTTTCGGGATGTTTGAATGGGTGCGACAAGCAGATTGGGGTAGTATAGAATTAGCCCGTACAATGGCAATTCAAGCTTTAGTGATGGGGAGGATTTTTTATCTATTGAGCATCAGCCAATTGTTACCTTCTCTGATGGCTAAGTTTAATGGTTCTCAGGAAAAAGTGAGCGGTGCGCCTGCTTTGGCAGTGGGAATTGTGGTAGCGGTAATCCTGCAAATTATCTTTGCTAATTCTACGTTTATTAATGGCATATTTCAAACTGCGCCGATGACGCTGGATCAATGGTTGATTTGTTTTGGTGCTAGCTTACCGATGATTGCGATCGCTGCTTCCGTTAACCGCTTCGATCCTCCCAATTGATGAGGGGGGAGTGGGGGAGTGGGGGAGGGGGGGAGTGGAAGAATTAATATTTTCGCTTTTCCCTGTTTCCTCTTCCCTTTCTCTCTTGCCCTAGCCCCTAACCCCTTTCCCCTCTTAGACTTGACTCAGACAAGATTCGCTGTTCATCACGATGCGATCGCGTCCCCATTTTTTGGCTTGATAAAGTGCGCGATCGGCAGTAGCAACCAACTCATTTGGAGACACATCTGGAGTGGGAATGACACAAGCCAGTCCAGCACTTAAAGTAATCGTATCGCTCACCGATGAAGCAGTATGGGGAATTTGCAAATCTTTGACTCTAATTTGGATTTCTTTTGCCACTCGCAATCCCCCTTTGAGATCGGTGTTAGGCAAAATCACAGCAAATTCTTCTCCTCCATAGCGGGCAACTAAATCTGCTGGGCGCTTCACTGCCCGCTGAATAGCTTTAGCAACCAAACGCAAACATTCATCTCCTGCTTGATGTCCGTAGGTATCGTTATAGGTTTTAAAAGAGTCGATATCGCACAAAATTAAAGATAAAGGCTGTTTTTCGCGTGCTAAAATCAACAACTGCTGCATTAAATATTCATCAAACTTCCGCCGATTAGCTAGATGCGTTAAACCATCTGAACTTGCTAAGCGCTGTAACTGTTCGTTGGCTGCTTGCAATTGTTGATAAAGTTCTGCTTGTTGAATAGCGATCGCTAATTGATTTGCCAGTTGCTCGATCAACTCTATCTCCAAAGGCTGCCATTCTCTAGATGCTTTACACTGCTGCACCATCAACAGTCCCCATAAATTTTCTCCTTGCATAATCGGAACCTCTAAATTGGCTTTTACACCCCAATTTTTTAATAGTTCAATATGGCATCTGGGGAAATTAGCGGCAGTATAAATGTCTTCTATGGCGCGGATTTTACCCTGCTGATAGTAAGCAAAACTATTGCTATTCAAACAACAGTCAGGCATAATATTTCCTACTATAGATGTGCAATCGGGAGCTAGAGATTCTACCGTCACATTGCCCACTTTTAGAATACGGCTGCTTTTATGGGTGCTACACTGAAAGCGGAAAATCAGAGCGCGATCGGTCTGAAGAAATTGCCGCACTTCCGTCACAGCAGTGTTGAGGACTTCATCCAGGTTCAGAGACTGCCGGATATGCTGAGTAATTACCCCCATCAGCCGCTCTCGTTCGGTTTGCAACCGCATAGCCTCTTCTGCCCATTTCCGCTTGCTGATATCTTCAGCTGTACCTAGAATTTGTTTGGGCATACCTTCAGGCGTTCTCGTGAAAACCAATTCCCGGCTGTGAAACCAAAACCATTCACCCGATCGATGTTTGATGCGATACTCTCTTTCAAGAATGTCACCGTCTTGTGCAATGGCAAACTTTTCCATCTGTGCGGTGACTTGCGATAAATCTTCAGGATGGATCGAATTAGCAAATAACTGACCGCCCCCCTGTATAATCTCTTCATCTGTATAACCCAACAATAAATCTACTTGGCGATTGAAATATATATACCGCTTTTCCACTAAGTCATAAATGTAGATAAGATATGGAGTAGCATCAGCAATTTTTTGAATAAAATGCTGGCTTTGGATTAGTGCATCTTCAATTTTTTTGCGTTCTTTAACTTCTTCCAAAGCTCGATCGCGCATAACGCGGTAATCTTGGATACGGTGTGTCAAATCCGTCACATCCTCTATTACTAAAAGGGCATAAAACGAATTGCGATTTTCAACTTTGGCGATCTTTCCTTCGTTCTGTTTAAGGCTGTCGCCAAACAAGGGAGAATTACGCTTCACAAATCCGATCCGTTTATACTTGGTAACGCGCTTCTTATTTTTGCCAGCCTCGCCAACACCTTCGAGATGGGAACTACTGGGTTTTTGGCGAATTTTGACAATATCTAACTGCACACCAGTATCGTGCGATCGAAAACCATATCCCGAAGCGCTATCCCAGCAAGAGCGAAATCTAAAATTCCCAGCCGGTACAGCCGTTACAGTCGTATGTTGGATACGCCACCTTCCATCCGGCAGCTGAGCGGGAATAATCGACTGATGTAGTTGTGCGGAAAAGATAGTTGGTGGCCCTCCTTCAAAAATTTGCTTCAGTCTATGGGTGTACTTAGGCTGATGCAGATGCGGAAAATAAATGCCGATATCCTTTAAGAGGATTTCGCTTCTAGAAATTCCCGTCCAGTCTTCCAAACATCGGTTCCAAAAAAGAACGCTAAAATCTTCTCGGAGAACGCAAACCCCTTCGGGAACCCGATCAAGAATACCGAAATCTTTCTGGGCAGCCTGAATCTCGTTCATCATCACTCTCAAAAGCTAGCTCAATGGCTTTAAGCATGGCGTCAAAGGAACCCACTTTAAAAATTAAAATAATATCTCCAGCAATTTGTAGTTGCTCGATCGTAAAACGGGTATGCGCCAAAAAAACGCTGGCATTGGCATCAAGTTCCTTAGACATAAGCAACCTGTCAACCATACCTTCTAGGTAAGTGGGTAGCGAGTATTCTAGATGTTGCGCTAACACGTTACTTAGGGAACCCATGACACCGTTGAGAACTATATTGCCCACTTCCAGCAAGGTTCCTATTTTGACAGAATCGAGATCGGGAGTACCCACAACCTCATCTGTGAGAACCTCTACAAGGGTAGATGCACTTTCAGTCGGAAAAATTAGCTCGGCAGTGCCACTAAATGCGCCGCTGAAGTTCAAGCGTACCGTGGAAAGTAGATCTCCATTGAATCTCTTTTTCAGCTCCGGACACAACTCAGGAGGAGAAAGCAGCTTGATGTAAGGGATTCGCAGGCAGATCGGAGAACCGATCATCTCATTGAGTACGCCAGCAGCTCGACCCACGCCAATATTGACTAATTCCTGCAAAATATCTATTTGGTCAACAGTTAGGTTCATACATTCCTTCCTGGGTCGCCCCTAGAGCCTTTTTGACCCAATGCCTCAGATCGTCTGATTTCGGTAGTTTGTGGAGAACTGTCAAGGCTCCCAGTTGCGAGCATTCCTGACGAGTGCTTTCCTGAACGTCTGCTGTGACTACAATTGTCGGCACTTGCAAACCTTCTTCGCGCATCGCTTTGAGAACTTGCAGCCCCCCCATTTCGGGCATTAAAAGGTCTAGCACAACACAATCTGGCTTATGGGCGCGAACCATCTCCAGACCTTCCAATCCATTCGCCGCCTCCAAAATGGAGTAGCCCTCTGGTTTCAAGATCTTTTGGAGCATCTTGCGGAGCAAAGCTGCATCTTCTATGATTAAAACCAATGCCACTATTTTTGTTCCTCAATTTTTTTTAATTTAAGTAAATTTCTGTAATAATAGAACAGAGGTGAACAGTAGTAACCATAGCATCTTGCCATACTGGTTGATACTGAATATTCATTTTACGTCATCCAAAGGGTATTTGTTGAGGGGATTCCTACTTATTCGGTCTGAAATATTACACCTGAGTTGTTATACTCTGTGATATTGGCGATGACAAGGTTAACGATCGCTTTACCTGTTATCGTTGGCAAGTATTTGCAAATGTAAAATCAGCTATGAAACCATTACTCACAAGCTTTGCTATATTTTCTACACTGCTGCTCGTACAAGGTTGTTCGTCATCAGTTAAGTCTGGAGAAATATCTAACCCAGGTGCAGCAAAGCCGCATGATGGCCACATGATGAGTAGCGAGAAAACACCAGTCGCTGCATCAGATCCTCATGCAGGACATATGATGGAAGATCAGGCACATCATCATACAGATACCGATAAGGGAAATACAGCGCAAACTAAAGCACAGTTGAGCGATCGCAAAAATATTCAACCTAATAAACCTGTTATTTTAGGCATAAACATTCAAGATGTAAAGGGTAAGGCAGTTACTAAGTTTGATACATTTCAGGAAAAACTCATACACCTGATTGTGGTCAGCGACGACCTTCAGCATTTCGCTCACCTCCATCCCACTTATAAGCAAAATGGACGCTTTGAAGTAGAAGCTAAATTTCCGCAACCGGGAAATTATACTTTGTTTGCGGATTACAAACCATCCGGGCAAAAAGAACAAGTTTCCCTCCTCAAAGAAACTGTACCCGGAGTCAGCAAACCCGTACCGAAAATTGACTTGAATACCGCCAAGAGTTTTGGCGATACTAAGGTGAATATCACTTTTTCCGAACCAAAACTAAAAGCAGGTCAAACAATACACGTAATATTCAATCTCAGGAATAACTCCAACCAACCAATCGCTGATTTGCAACCTTATTTGGGAGAAAGAGGGCATTTAGTTATAGTAAAACAATCATCTAAATTGACCAAATCAGACTACATTCACGCGCACGCTATGAAACATAACTCCCCCGGAGAAGTTCATTTTATGACCGCATTTCCGCAAGCGGGAAAATATAAACTTTGGGGTCAGTTTCAGCGCAATGGCAAAATTGTCACGGCTGATTTTTGGGTAAACGTTGAATAGTCGCCAGTTGAGTTGAGGAAAAAGATGAACGACAGCAAATGGCGCATCCCCTTTTTGGCAGCAGTTTGTGCTTTGACCGCCATCCTTTCGAGTTGTGGTAAACCTGCAACTGACAACCGCACGCAAAACACCAGCACCCCAACAGCAACTCAACCGGGAGTCTTGGTTTACGGTTCCGGCGGACAACCGGTCAATTTGGAACCAGGGAATATTACCGACGGCAATTCGATCGTCGTCCATTACCAAATTTACGATCGCTTGCTGGAAGCTAAACCGGGATCTAGCGAACTGCAACCCGACCTAGCTACTTCTTGGTCTGTTTCTGGAGATGGCAAAGTTTGGACTTTTAAGCTGCGTTCGGGAGTTAAGTTTCACGACGGCACCGATTTTAATGCCGCAGCCGTGAAATTTAATGTGGAAAGATGGTGGGATGCCAAACACCCCAACGGTTATCGCAATGTCGGTAAATCTTATGAAATTTGGCAACAACTTTTTGGCGGTTTTAAGGGAGAACCTAACTCGCTGCTACAAGATATCGTAGTTGTCGATAACTCTACGATTCAGTTTAAGCTCAAGCAACCTTTCGCTGTTTTTCCTGCCGCCATCGGTTCTGGCTACTTCGGCATTGCCAGTCCCACCGCCGTTAAAAAAGCCGCTGCCAGTTACGGCACTCCCAGTGGGTTGGCAGTGGGAACCGGGCCGTTTATTTTTAAGGAATGGCGCACGGGCGATCGCATCATTTTACAGAAAAATCCCAACTACTGGCAAAAAGGTTTTCCCAAAGTCAACCAAGTAGTAATTCGGTTTATCAACGACCCAGCGGCTAGATTAGCCCAACTCAGAGCCGGACAAATCGATTTTACTGTCGATTTAGCGCCAGATCAAAGCAAAGAAATCGCAAAAGATGCCAACTTAGTCGCCGTTCCTCGTCCTTCTTTTAATGTCGGTTATTTGGCACTCAATCCCAGTTACAAGCCGCTGGCGGATGTCAGGGTCAGACAGGCGATCGCATCTGCCATCAATAAAGAGCAAATCGTGCCAGCTTTTTGGGGTAACCTGGGTACAAGCGACCCTCACTTCACCGCCCCATCTTTAAAGTGGGCGCAATCAACCAAAATTACCGACTACAAATTTAACCCGCAAACAGCCAAGCAATTGCTCGCTCAAGCTGGCTATCCCAATGGTTTTAATTTAGAACTTTGGTATATGCCCGTTTCCCGTCCTTATTTCCCGACTCCCAAACCGATTGGAGAAGCTTTCGCTGCCGACTTGAATGCGATCGGCATTCGCGTTAAACTCAATACTAAAGATTGGGCAGCTTACTTGGAAGATCGCCGCAAAGCACCTGGCTTTCAAGCTTTTATGCTCGGCTGGACTGCTGATTACGCTGACCCCGATAGTTTCTACTATCCCCACTTTGGGCCGGGAGCGACTACCGACTTGGGCAATTGGAAAAACGATCGCGTTCTCCAACTTTTAAACAAAGCTAGAGCCACGGTCGATCGCACCGCTAGAGGCAAAATCTATGCCCAGGTCGATGAAATCTTGCATCAGGAAGCTGTGCGTTTGCCGATCGTCCATTCTCAGCCGCTTTTAGCCAGACGCAAGAATATTCAAGGTTGGGTTCCCAGTCCTTTGGGTTCTGAGTCTTTTGAGACGATTACCAAAAATTGATATATTTGGTGTATGCTTGATTGTCTCAAACTTTTGCGATCGCATCTGTACTTTATTGATACGGGAATTTGTCTGTGGGAAGCAAGTGCTAAATTTTTACCACAGATGAATGCAGATGAACACAGATGAACACAGATGAACACAGATGAACACAGATAAGAAAGAGATTTTTTGAGCAATCGATGCAACCCGATCCGATCTGAAGAGTGACTGGAAGCGATTTCATTACCATAAAATTTTAGTTTTGTCAAATCACTCCCAAATCTACTTCACTTTGGCCAGAAAAACTCGTGATTCGATCGGGAGGAAAAGGCGGGCGATCGCACTCGATCGGATAGCAATCACAACGAGAGAATCAAGGTTTGAGGCGGGAAGAAATTAAAAATATCCAAATCGGTCATATGATGCCTCCGATTATTAAACTGTACCACATCTCTCAAACAACGTAAATAGGTAAAATAATTGAGAATATTTAGCGATATTGATTTTTCTTAACAAGCTTGTCAAATACAAAATTACAAATTAAGTCACGGAATATTATTAATATACTTATATATCGACCAAAAGTTACCGCTGGGTGTACAGTAAAAAACATGGGTAAATATATTGCCAAACGCATCCTGGGCTTGCTACCAGTATTATTAGGAATCACCCTATTAGTATTTGCCTTGCTGCAACTCATACCGGGCGATCCAGCCACAATATTATCGGGAGAACGGGCCACACCGGAACAGGTGGCAGCACTCAGAGAACAATTAGGTTTAGATCGACCTTTACCGATACAATATTTTGCCTTTCTCCTCAAGCTAATTCGCTGCGACTTCGGCACAAGTATTATCAGCGGCATTCCCATCGCCGACGAAATCCGAAATCGTTGGCCTGCCACATTTGAATTATCTCTAGCCGCCATGTTGGTAGCGCTTATTCTGGGAATTCCCGCCGGAATTTTCGCCGCAGTTCGCAAGCATAGCTGGTTAGACAATTTATTAATGAGCGGTTCTTTGATTGGTATTTCCCTGCCAGTATACTGGTTAGGCTTGCTATTAATTTACCTATTTGCTGTCAACCTACAAATACTTCCACCCAGCGGTAGAATTAGCATAGCCGCCACTTTCAACTTCCAACCCATCACAGGTTTTTACGTGTTGGATAGTTTGCTCAAATTAGACATAATCTTGTTGAAAGACGTACTATCGCATCTAATTTTACCGGCACTAACTTTAGGTACAATACCCCTAGCCATCATCGCCAGGATTACCCGCAGCGCCATGCTGGAAACTTTATCCCAAGATTACATTCGCACAGCGCGAGCAAAAGGCGTTCCCCAACACTCAGTCATTTGGCAACACGCACTCAAAAATGCCTTTTTGCCGATCGCTACAACAATTGGATTGCAATTCGGTTCCCTTCTCGGCGGCGCAATCCTCACCGAAACCATTTTCTCCTGGCCGGGAATCGGCTTCTGGATATACGAAGGCATTTTAGCGCGAGACTATCCAGTTGTCCAAGGTGGAGTAGTCTTCGTTTCGATCGCATTTGTGCTAATCAACCTGTTAGTCGATCTCTCCTATGTCTTTTTCGATCCCAGAATCGAGTACAATTGACACTCCCCGCTCTCTGATCGACGGGGATTCTTAAGAGATTATGATTCCTTCAGGACGAGTCTATTTATTATCGATCTTGGGAATAGCGATCGCCCTATTCCTCTCCTCAGTTTACAGCGTGTCAACTGGTATCCTGGGAACGCTACTATTTGATGTCATTGTACTGGGATTGACGATCGCAGACGGAGTTTCGATGTGGACAAGGCGCGTGGAAATCACCCGTCATCCACTGGGAAGATTATCGATCGGACGCGATAACCCAATTGCGCTATCAGTAAAAACGGGGAAGAGTCCAGCAAAACTGGTAATTCGCGACTATTACCCGATGGAGTTTGGTGTTTCCACCCCATTGCTGCAAATATCCTTACCCAAAAACAGCAGTCAGGAACTCAGCTACACAGTTCATCCGACACACCGAGGCGAGTATTCTTGGGGAGATATTCAAGTTCGACAACTCGGTGTTTTGGGATTAGCTTGGGATGATTGGAAGATTCCCCAAAGTACCAAAGTCGCCGTTTATCCGGATTTGATCGGATTGCGACAATTATCCATTCGCCTGACTCTACAAAACACAGGTACGATGCGCCAAGCGAGACGGATGGGAATTGGTACGGAATTTGCGGAGCTGCGAGAATATCGGATGGGAGATGACCCGCGTTTTGTGGATTGGAAAGCGACAGCGCGGAGATTGGGAGCCACACCAGCAGCATCCCTGCAAGTGCGCGTCCTAGAACCGGAACAAGAGCAAACTTTGATTATTTTACTCGATCGCGGACGTTTGATGACGGCGCGAGTGCAGGGTTTAAAGCGGTTTGATTGGGGATTGAATGCTACCCTATGCTTGGCGTTAGCTGGTTTGAATAGGGGAGATAAAGTGGGTGTAGGTGTGTTCGATCGCGAAGTGACCACCTGGATACCCCCAGAACGCGGTCAACATCAATTATCTAAGTTAGTCGATCGACTCACACCAATTCAACCAGTACTCCTAGAACCCGACTACGTTGGCGCTGTCACAAAACTCGTGAATCAACAAACTCGTCGCGCTTTAGTTGTCCTAATTACAGATATCGTCGATACCACCGCCTCAGCGGAACTGCTGGGTGCATTGGGACGCCTGACACCCCGCTATTTACCTTTTTGCGTTACCTTGCGCGACCCCCTAGTTGACAAGTTGGCGCACACTTCCAACGCCAATATTGAAGGTGCTTACAGCCGTGCTGTCGCCTTAGATTTATTATCCCAGCGTCAGGTTGCCTTTGCACAATTGAAACAAAAAGGCGTTTTGGTACTGGATGCGCCAGCAGATAAAATTAGCGATCTATTAGTAGACCGATATCTGCAACTGAAAGCGCGAAATCAGCTTTAATTAGCTTTCAGCACTTATGAAATATAACCGATTCAGCCATCAAAATTATTTGCGTTTGCTTAGCGTTGGTGATATCATCACTATTGCTATCCAAATCTATCTCAACAAACTAAAGTCTTACTTAAGTTTATCTTTAATAGCTCATATTTGGTTAATCATTCCTGTTTATGGGTGGGCTAAATTTTTAGCTCTTTCAGCGCTGATATCGCGCTTGGCGTTCGGTGAATTGATTGGCGAAACAACAGAAAAGTCTCTCTTGGGTAAACAAAAAATAAATCAACGATTGGGAAAATTTTTGTTTGCTAACTTTTTGCTTATAGCCACCATAATTTTTGTGAGCTTTTGCTTATTTTTGTTAACTATTACAATCTTGGTAATTTTTCTGCAAGCAAGTAGCAGATTATTAGAACCATCAGTTATGGATAGGTTTAATAAAAGCTTAACTTTTGTGGCAATTATAAGTGTATTATTGGTTACATTTGCGATTTTGTTGATTTTTTTATTGCTTATTAGCCTGGTATATGCGCGTTTTTTTATTGTTGACTTGCCCTTGGCAATCGAAGATAATATGAGTCCCTGTAAAGCGCTAAATCGCACTTGGAATCTCACAAATGGGTTTGAATTTAGCGTGCAATGGATACTGGCGATCGCATTCTTAATCACTTTGCCAATCCAAATAATTGACCAAATTGTTATCGAAATTTTTGATTGGTCATTCGCTTATTTTAAATACAATAACTCCTTTTTAGAAACGAGTATTACGATTGGATTGTTGTTCCTAAACAATGCCATAATTATGCCATTTTGGCAAGCAATTAAAGCAGTTTTGTACTACGATATTCGCAATCGCCGAGAAGGTTTGGGTTTGGGATTAAACGATTCAGATTAATTCGATCGCTTGCGGTTAAAATAAATTATCAACAGCGCAAAAAGACCGATACCGACAACGTACTTAAACGGTTCTGGAACAATAGGGCTAGGAGAGAAAAAACCCTCAATTGTACCAGCAACAATCAACATCGGTATAATACCGAATACTAGCTGCGCTGCTTGTCCGCCATAAAATTTGAGCGCATCGCCCCGCTTATATTTACCCGGAAATAAAATAGCTCTGCCAATCAGTAAACCTGCACCCCCAGCCAAAAATATAGCAGGTAATTCTAAAGAACCGTGGGGAAATACAAACGCCCAAAAAGGATAAGCTAAATTATTTTGTCCAACTAGAGTAGCAACAGCACCGATATGCAGTCCATTCATGAATAAAAGATAAACAGTGAATGCACCCGCTGTAATTCCGCCAGCAACAGCAGCAAAAGATACTTTAATATTATTGATCGTGATACTGCTAGAAGCTAAGGGTTCAATTCCCACTATTGACCCCATCCATAATTCATGTTTATCTCGTACCTTTTCAATCAAATATTGGGGTATCATAATAGATAGAAAAACTGGATCTTGCCAGGTAAACCACCAGGCAATTAACCCACCCAGCAGGAAAACAGCGGTAGCAGCGGCGATGTAACCGGATGTTTGCTGCACTGTAGCGGGGAAACCCCATCGATAGAATTCCACCAATGCCTGCCATTCCTGCCGTCGCGAACCCTGGTAAATTAGGTTGTATGCCCTGGATGTGAGAATTTGCAAATCTTGTACTAGGGTATTGCCGACTTGGTGGGTACGCGATCGCGCCAAATCCGCCGACACAGAGCGATATAAACTCGCTAATTCCTTGATTTGCACCGCCTGTAACGACTTTAGTCCTTTTTTCTCCACTTTTTTCAACAAGGCATCGAGACGCTTCCAGTCAGGTTCCCGTCGTGCGATCCATCGTTGAATATTCATAAAATTTCCCCAAGACTATGCCCAGCGTAACTTAAGATAGCCTCAAAACTATACTCTCAAAGCAGAGGAAAATCTATGTCATCAAACTTTAACCCTCCAAATCCCATCCGCCCTCTGAGTGTTGGGAATGTGGTCAGTAGCGCACTTGTGCTGTACCGCTCTCATCTTAAGTTATTTCTGGGTCTGGCTTTCAAATCTATATTGTGGTCGATTATTCCTATCTATGGTTGGGCGAAAGCTGCGACGATCAACGCTCAGATTTCACGTCTGGCATTTTGCGAATTAATCGATAAACCAGAAAGCGCATCCAGTGCGGAAGATCGTGTCACTCCCAAGATGTGGAGCTTTTTACTGGCAGGGATTTTAGTCGGGCTGATAATTTTTGGTGTCAATATGGGGATATCCTTAGTGGCAACCATTATAATTTTTATCCCCGCCACACTAATTCTTGCTAGTTCTAGGGATAGCGCAGCAGGCAGCCCTATTTTTACTTTGCTACAAGTTGTGGTAAATTTGGTTAGTTGGGCGGTACAACTTTGGTTTCAAGCACGCTTTTTGATTCCCGAATTACCCCTAGCAGTAGAAAGTAATGTCGATGCAACGGGAACAGTTAGCCGTAGCAGGGAGTTAACCAAAGGTTCGGGCGTAAGAATTCAATTAATACTACTTGTGGCCTATCTAATTACCGCACCAATCGCACTTATTGCAGCAATTCCTCTGTTTTTTGCCCTCGGTTCTTTGATTTTTCTGGGAGTCCAAAGCAGCAGTGCATCTGCGTCTCCTGAAGCAGGCTTAGTATTAATCGGTTCGATCTTGGCATTTATAGTTCTATTGATAGTTGCTGGAGTATTAACAATCCCCTTCTGGCAAACCATCAAAGCCGTAATCTACTACGACCTGCGGAGTCGTCGCGAGGGGATGGATTTACAAATACGCGATCGCAATGTTGAAATGTAAATTTATTGAGCGAGTTTTAAGTGATTGGAAACAATTTAAACTTGCCTAATAACTTAAAACTCAAAACTCAAAACTCAAAACTTCCTATCGGTCATGCGCTTTTTTAATCGAATCACACTGCAAACACCAGAAAGTGTAGAACTGGAATTCACTTTAGCCGGAATTGGCAATCGTGCTTTTGCCCTCTTGCTTGACTATATTGTCTTATTCTTAACCTTGTTTTTGTTCTGGATTACCTGGATTGCATTTGCCATACAGGTAGTAGAAGCGTTCAGAAATATACAGAAACTGGGAATCTGGCTGCTTGCGATCGCATTCCTGCTCAACTTCATTATTTACGTAGGTTACTTCGTATTTTTCGAGGTATTTTGGCAGGGACAAACACCCGGAAAACGCTACGCCAAAATTCGCGTAATTCGGGACGACGGTCGTCGAGTCGGTATCCAACAAGCTACATTGAGAGCGTTATTGCGATCGATAGATGATACCTTATTTATAGGAGCCTTTTTAATCATTTTGGGAAAACGAGAAAAGCGACTGGGAGACATGGTAGCCGGAACGCTGGTCATTCAAGAAGAATATCTGGTCGCCACAATAAACTTTCCCATTTCCGAACAAGCTCAACAGCTATCCAAACAACTACCGCGAATGGCAAATATCTCCCAGTTATTACCCGATGACTTTGCCACCATTCGCGAGTATTTGCAGCGGCGTAGCGCAATGACAGCCAATGCAAGAGCAGATTTGAGCTTACAAATGGCTCGTCAAGTGAGAAACGTAATTGAGTTAGAAAACTTGCCGGAAGGATTGACAGCAGATGTATTTTTAGAAGCGGTGTATCTCGCTTACCAGCAGCAATCATCTTCTTATTAAATTTATACCTTACCCATGAAAGTTTCTATCCTAAATATTCCAGTTTTTGTGATTTTAACAAAAACTTATCTAATCGTAGGGTGGGTTAGGCACGGGCGATAATTTCAACACTTTCGATCGATAATTTAGTTCCCGTGCCGTCACCCACCATCACAATCAACTGTAACATTAACGCACATTTTTACCCATAAATCCGAAAGAGCCGACATTAAAATGATTAATTGAGGCTTTTAAGTAAGGTGGGCAATGACCACCCTACTGTTAATGACCCAACAGTTTATCGCGCAAATGCTTGATGCGATCGCGCAACCTAATTAGTATTATTATCATCGAAGTTTAAATTCTGTTTCGGAAGTTCTGAGGATTGCTCGTTTGTTTGCCTCAGATCGATTTCAATTGTTATTTTATCTTTCTCGATTTTTATATTAGCAATTTTTCCTAAAATATCAACAGGTATGGAATTATTCAATTGTTGAGGATACAAATTACATTTATAACCAGCTTCCTCAAGCCATTCGCAAATATTTCGCCAGTTCTCCACTTTTTCATTACATTTACCTAAAAGATTTTTAACATAAGGATACAAAGTAGTACATACTTCGCTTTCAACACCCTTAATACTTTTATGAAGTATTTGAGCTATTTCAGCGGGACTGTAACCGCAAAGCAAGCCCCGCAAATGTAGCTTCTCAACGGGTGTCAGACGCTTTCCCTTAGCCGAAGCTAAGTCTGTATACAGCGTTTCCAAGTCCCAGTGGTTAGCCGCTTCGGTAAATTGTTCGTTGGTAGATGGCATAGCAAGGGTTCTTCATAAAATTTTTCCTAGCCAGATCCTAGCTTAAATAGCAGTCTTGGCTTAGTAAAGGCTGAGCTTGAGCTAGCTTATTATCAAAGAAAAGCAAGGTTATGAAAGTTACAACGCAGCGATGTGCAGTTCAACAGGTAGTGAGGGCAAACGTTCAAGCTGATAATGACTGGCAATGCTTACCGGCAATTCTTCAATAGCTAGGAGCCTTTCAAAAAGACTATGGCAAAAGGAGATAAATATTTATCCTACTTTGATGGGCCTCACGGTCGCATCAGGGATATAAGAGTAGAAAACTTAAAAGATGGAAGTCAGCTACTGATTCCCTTTTATAACGATTCAGACCCGCAAAAGAGGAAATTACATCATCATCTATATTTTGATAGCAAAACAGACAATGCAATTGGAATAGCCTATATTACTCAAGATAGGCAAGGAAAGTGGCGTAAGGAGTACTGGATTGACGAAGGCTATGGTTGGAAGGGTGGAGATAGAAAACATAGTGATTCCTATGATTCATTAGAAGAACTGTATGCAGCTTTCAAAGCAAAACGCGAAATTAGAAAAGCTAGAGAGTTCGCACAATACTTAGCTGTCAGATTAGCAATTACTTTTGACGAAGTGATTGATAGCTTAGCTCAAGATACTGAAAGTAGTAGTTCTTCTTGTTTTATTGCCACAGCAGCTTACTCAACTTCCACACATCCTGACTTAGACACATTCAGAGAATTTCGAGACCGCAAATTGTTAAGCAATCGTTTTGGTAAACAACTGGTGATATTCTATTACAAAGTTAGCCCTACGATAGCTACATATATTAGCAACAAGCCAGCGCTCAAAGTATTTATCCGTCATTATTTGGAGCATCTAGCTAGGCGGATGCGAAGCTGATTAATGATTGGTATTGTCCATCGTGAGTATATCCAATAATGCCACGAAACTATCTGTTCGTTTTAGTTTAGGAAAGATTGGTACTGCTATGCCATACACTCAATCGCTCAGTAGCGAAAATCCAGGTTACATTCTACTTTTGCTCGACCAATCCGGTTCTATGTCATCTGCCTTTGGCGGTTCGTCAGGAGGAACTAAAGCACAAGAATGCGCCAAAGCTGTCAATAATGTGTTGCGGGAAATAGGTCTAACTTGCACCGCAGGTTCTGTTATCAAGAACAGATGCGATATTTCAGTTTTGAGTTACGGTGCGTCTGGAAATGCAGCAACAAACGCTTTTTCCGGTAACTTGGCTTCTAAACAAATTGTGACGATGCAAGAGTTAGCACAAAACTGCCTCCGAGTCGATACCGTAAAGAGGAAAATATCTGATGGTGCTGGTGGATTGGTGGAAGTTGACGATCAATTTCCTATTTGGATCGAGCCAATTGCCAGTGGTGGAACACCAATGGCAGCGGCTTTTGAGATGGCTTATAATTTAGTTGATAACTGGACAAAAAACCATCAGGAAAGTTTTCCACCGATTGTAATTAACATCACTGATGGTGCGCCTGATAGTCAACCAGATGCCCAAAATGCTGCTTCAAAACTGTCTAAATTAGGAACGAGTGATGGCACTACTTTAATTATAAATATTCACATTTCGGAAGGCAGAGCCGCCAGAGTAGAACTACCGTCTTCGCATAGTGAACTACCACAGGGAGAAGGTAATGCTAAGTTCTTGTTTGACATCTCTAGCGAGTTACCGCCTGTGATGCTGGAACGTGCAGCGACCTGCACAAGAAGAATGGAGAAAGTTTTGGCTTGCAGAAATACAAAAGAAAAACGCTCCCTGGAACGTTAAAGCAATCAGAAAAGAAAATTATGGCTCGGCTACTTTTGTAGGTATAAAATTTCGACCGCTAAGTGAAACTGGGGAAAAAATCTGGGAAGCCATAGCAGTTGGGGATAGTTGCTTATTTCATATCAAAACCAGAGTGAATAAGTTTATAGCGTTTCCTATTAATAAATCCGAAAATTTTAAAACAGTAACAGACTGCTTTCATAGTGTACCTGAACAAAAGTCTTCCCCGCCAAAGTACCAGCATGGTTCTTACGAAGAAGGTGACGTATTTTTACTAGCTACTGATGCGTTAGCAGAATGGGTTCTCAAAGACTTGGAAAGTAAAAGCGACAGATGGACAAAGCTGATTTCTATTTCAACGCTAGAGGAATTTAAAAATTTTATTGAACAGCTAAGAGGAGACAGACTAATTAAAAATGATGACACAACAATTTGCCGAATCAAAATTGCTGAAATTCCACAAAACAAAGTAGGTTCTTCAGAATCTGCAAGCACAGATGTTAATGTAGAAACTATGCAATCTAATTCTCAATCATCTCCAAGTCGTCATAAAGTTACGCTGAAAGAGAATTTAAATATAAGTAAACGTATATGGACTGGTATTCAGATTACAGTATTACTTGGAATAATAAATTTACTGGTTAATATTTTTTATCTGGTTATCGAACCTTATTATAAAAATTCAGATACTAGCAGACCTACATCTCAAGCTTCTGATGTTTCTATTAGCAAACTACCAACTTCTAATAAGAGTAACACAGCTACTACCCCAGCAGTACCTATTTACTCCGCTGACAGCAATCAGCCTATAGGTTATTTGCTGAAAAAACCATCAGGTTCAGAAAGTTTGCAATTGTTGGTTCTCACACCGCGATCGTACATTAATACTCAAGATAAAAAATTAAATATTTCTGCAAAACAACCAGTTCCAATCTTCATGTATAAACCTCAACTACAAGAACTTTTGCCACAAGATTTTTTGGGTTACTTGCTACCCGGAAACTACTTAGCCTTAGAGACTAAAGAGTCAAGTACATTCAAGGATGGTCAATGGGTAAAAATTCAGGTTAAGTTAGCAAAATGAGGTAATACTTTGAACGCAACTCACACTCTCTATCCCACCATAAGTAAATACTACAGTTCTATTCGCCATCCTCAAATTGCATTCAAAAACATCGACCCTTTATTAGCTTCTGGTAAACCTGTAGAAATACAAAACACTCAAGGTATCAAAAATTTATGGACTGCCGCAGGTGGTTTTGCCTGTGTTTTTAAATATCAAACTTTTAATCCCAATAAGCTGTGGGCTGTCAGATGTTTTCTGCAAAGCACATCCAGCGTTGCCAGTCATTATAGCAAAGTTTCAAACCGTCTCAAAAATGTTTCTTGTTCCTCTTACTTTGTTGAATGTGACTTTCAAGCCCAAGGAATTAGAGTTGATGGTAACCTGTACCCAATTGTCAAAATGGAATGGGCTGAGGGGAAGGATTTAAGAACTTTTATTCGAGATAATCTTAATAATAAGAGTAAACTAGATTTATTAGCTCAAGCCTGGGTTAATTTATCCAAAGATTTGGTTCAGGCTGGTATAGCTCATGGCGATTTACAACATGGCAACATATTAGTTAATGACAGTAGCGGTGTTAATTTAAAATTGATTGACTACGATAGCATTTACTTTTCCGTAGATGGTAACAGTGTTGATGACGAAATTAAAGGTATACCTGATTATCAGCATCCCTTGAGATCTGCACTAGCAAAGCAATGTATTGAAATAGACTTTTTTCCTCAACTGGTTATTTATCTCTCGATGCTAGCAATTGCTGAAAAACCCCAGCTATGGAATGCTTACAACCTAGACAATACAGAACGATTGTTATTTTCTGCTGTCGATTTTAAGAATCCCGACACAGCGCAAGTTTTTAATACCTTTTCTCAGCTATCTTCAAACATTTCACGTATTGCTGATGAGCTTAAAAAACTTTGTAAGCTAACAGACTTCAGCAAAATACCTTCTCTGGATGCTGTATTAACACCCCCAGTCACAATTTGGAATCCCGGAGGTACAACCACAACTACCAGCCAACCCCAAAATCCTTCACCTCAAACATGGAATCCCGGAGGTACAAACACAACTACCAGTCAACCTCAAAATCCTCCACCTCAAACATGGAATCCTACAGGTGGAACTACAACTACCAGTCAACCCCAAAATCCTTCACCTCAGACTTGGAATCCTACAGGTGGAACTACAAGCACCAATCAACCTCAAAATCCTCCACCTCAAATATGGAAACCTGGAGGTTCTACCTCAAGTACAAGTCAACTTATGAGTGGTTCACCAACTTCACTGACTAAAAAAACTCAGAAAGCTAGTTCTCCTTTTTGGGTAAAAGCGATTGCTGTAGTTTCTACAGTTGTTGCAACTGGTCTTGGCGGATTCTCTTACTACCAGTATCAGCAAATAAACCAAGTTAGGAAGAAAATTGAACGAATTATAATTGAGAAAAATTTGCTAGTTCCAAGGAGAGATAAGCCATCTTTGTCTATTTATATACAAGATTTGCTTAATGTCATCAAAGGAGAGGATTCATTGCTATACCTCGATGTGGAGAAGGTAATCGATCGACTAAAAGATAATGAAAACTCGATTAAGACAAATATTGCTCAACTACAAGGTAGAATTAAAGAACTTGAAACTAAAAATATCTCTTTGAGTAATCAAAATGATAAGTTGCAAACCAGAATTAATGAATTTACGAAATCTACTTATGTAAACTTTTGCAATAAAACGGCAAAAAAAACAATAGCTGCTGCCTTTGTATTCTGGGATGGTGAAGGATTACGTTCCAAAGGCTGGTGGATAGTTGAACCTGATAAATGTACGGAAGTTATTGTTGGGACAAGCTATCGTGGCAATGTATATATTCATGGGACATACAATAGAGGAGAGCGCAGTTGGGGAGCAGGATATTCACCATTTTGTGTAGACATTATTAATGCTTTTGATATTCCGAATAGCGACAAATATAGTTGTAGTGGAAATAGCCAAAGAAGTGTAACGATGAGTAAGTTTTCTGTTTCTCCAGGAACAAATACTTGGAGTTTTAATGATTAGCACATACCAACTATCACCTTTTTCACAAAACTCATCACAACTTCCCAGCCTTATGTCACAATACATAAACGATTTTCTAGGTATGTTGTTGTGATGCTATATTAGACATCTCCAAAAATTCTTGTGGGGTAGGCATCCTGCCTGCCTTTTGAGATTCTTTTTTGGAGAGGTCTATCGAATCTAGCGCTAAAGCGCAACAACATACCTTTTTTAATGTCCCAACAGTTTATCGCGCAAATGCTTGATGCGATCGCGCAATTTCGCCGCCTCCTCAAACTCCAACTTTTTCGCTGCTTCCTTCATCTGCGCTTCCAACTGAGAAATCAACTCCGGAACTTCATCTAAAGTCAGTTCATCCGCCTGTTCGTAAGCTTTCTCCAACTCCTGCGAATTCAGGCGTCGCGAAACTTCCAGAAAATCCAAAATCGAATTTCTGGACTTTTTCACAATTGGCTGAGGTGTAATCCCGTGCATTCGGTTGTATGCTATTTGGATGTTGCGCCGACGTTCCGTTTCATCAATCGCTTTAATCATACTATCTGTCAGATTATCCGCATACAAAATAGCTTGTCCTTGAACGTGACGCGCCGCACGACCGATCGTTTGAATTAAAGAACGTTCCGCACGCAAAAATCCTTCTTTATCTGCATCCAAAATTGCCACCAAAGAAACCTCTGGTAAATCCAAACCTTCTCGCAACAAATTCACCCCAATCAGCACATCAAAACTGCCCGATCGCAAATCTTGCAAAATCTCAATCCGCTCGATCGATTGAATTTCCGAATGCAAATATCTTACCCGAATACCTCGGTCTTGCAAATACTCCGTCAAATCCTCCGCCATCCGCTTCGTTAAAGTTGTAATCAGCACCCGTTCTTGTCGCTTTACCCTATCTTTAATTTCGCCCAACAAATCATCAACTTGTCCCTCTGTCGGACGCACAAAAATTTCTGGATCTACCACACCAGTCGGTCGAATCACTTGTTCTACAACTCGATCTTCTGATATTTCTATTTCCCAATTTCCCGGTGTAGCCGAAACGAATATGCACTGATTCACCTTTGTCCAGAATTCCTCTGATTTCAAAGGACGATTATCTGCGGCGCTGGGAAGACGAAATCCATGCTCGATCAGCACTTTTTTGCGAGCTTGGTCGCCATTATACATCCCTCGGATTTGCGGAACAGTAACGTGAGATTCATCAATCACCAAAAGCCAATCTTTCGGGAAATAATCAATCAAACATTCTGGCGGTTCTCCCGCACGACGACCTGCTAAATGACGAGAATAATTTTCTACACCATTGCAGTAACCGACTTCCCGCAACATTTCCAAATCGTACCGCGTGCGCTGATCTAACCTTTGCGCTTCCAGCAGTTTACCATCTTTTTGTAATTCTGCCAAGCGCTCTTTGAGTTCCTGCTGAATATCATTGCAAGCAGCTTCCAATTTTTCGTCTGGCGTGACAAAGTGACGCGCTGGATAAATATTGATCGCATCCAAACTCTGAATAATTTCTCCCGTTACCGGGTCAACGTAGCGAATGGCATCAATTTCATCTCCAAAGAATTCTACGCGGACAATTCTATCTTCGTAAGCGGGGCCAATTTCCAACACATCGCCGCGCAAGCGAAACTTTCCTCGACCAATTTCTGTATTGTTGCGGTTGTACTGAACAGTTGCTAAATCGCGCAATATCTGTCGCTGATTGACTTCTTTTCCCACTTGCAAAGGAATCGCCGCTTTCAGATATTCCGAGGGAATACCCAATCCGTAAATGCAGCTAATCGAAGCGACTACAATTACATCACGCCGTTCAAATAGCGATCGAGTCGCCGAGTGTCGCAGCATATCAATTTCATCGTTAATTGCTGCTGTTTTTTCGATGTAAGTATCGGTGACTGGCAGATATGCTTCCGGTTGATAGTAATCGTAATAACTGACAAAGTATTCAACGGCATTATTGGGAAAAAACTCCCGCAACTCGTTACATAACTGCGCGGCTAAAGTTTTGTTGTGTGCCAAAACTAATGTAGGTTTGCCCACTTTTTCAATTACAGCACCAACGGTAAATGTTTTTCCCGTTCCCGTTGCACCTAGCAGAGTTTGGCAGCGATGACCTGCTTGGATATGTTCGACCAGACGATCGATCGCTTGCGGTTGGTCGCCCGTCGGCTTAAACGGCGCTTGCAGACTAAATTGCCCCATAACCATTCTTCAACGATACCTTAATTATGATAACGACATCTAGAATTAGCGGTTTGATTGCCAACTTCACAAATATTTTTTGTGATTCTAAAATCAACTCGTTCCAATCAAGTTTTACATTGCTTTTGAAAATAGAACCTACTTTTATATAATAACATTTATTCCCCTATTTTACCATCCAATCTGTCTTGGAGCATAGGCCGCTGGGCTCAAGCCACAAGCCCAACAATGTACCTTGTGGGAGAAGCTTAAAGGCAAAAATTGTTAATAAAGTGAATATGTATTGAACAGAACAGTTTACCTTTACAGTTGACTGTTGAAAACCGCATAAAAAGGAGAAAGAAAATGAACTTAGAAGAAAGAGCCAAAGCAACCGCTAAAAACATTGAAGGCAAAGCTCAAGAAGCATTGGGAAACGTCACTGGCGATCCAGAAGATCGGGCTGAAGGAAAAATGAAACAAGCGGAATCAGAAGCGCGGCACACCAAAGAAGATATCAAAGACAAAGCTAAGGAAATAGTCGATCGCGCCTAAACCTTTGTCAGGGCCAAGGTCTAGGTAGCTCAACAGTTATCTAGACCTTTGGAAAAGATTTAACCCATTGTACTGATAAAGAGATAATCGGTTAACCAACCATCTGTCGTGTTGGAGGAAATTGAGGTGAGTTTTATACAGCAAAGTCGCAAAATTTTGACAGCCTTAGTTCTAGTTTTAGTCTTGACAGTAACTACTGCTTGTGGTGGAGTTTCTCAAGCTACTCAAAGACCGCAACTGCCTGTCGCCAGTAGCCAAACTTATACTCAACTAGAACGCGGTAGTACCTCGGCAGGTCAGAAGTTTGGCGATTGGGTAGTTCAAACAGCTAAGGGAATAATCCAGGACGCTTACGTGCGCGATAACAACAAATTGGGTGTTGTGATTTCGCAGCAAGTAAAGCCGAATGAAGTACAAAATTTAGCGCGATCGCTCCTGCAAGGTTTTCATAAAAACTTCCCCAATCAAGATGTGTCTGTTCTGATGTACGCGCCTGATAAAAAACTGATTTTGACGGCTCGATACGATGACCAATCGAAACAGATTCAGTATCAATAACTTTGACAGCAAGTACAATTTTTAGGAAACAGGAGATAAGGAAATGCCTAGCAGCGAAGAATACAGACGGCAAATCATGAACGATTTGGCTAGTGGTAAGGTTGAATCCATGAATGACGTGCAAGTTGACCCCTCCAGAGAATACGATAACTTTGATGATTTTGCACAGCGTTCTACCGTAGACGAACGTCGTCAAATGTTCGGTCGCAACCTGCATCCCGATCGCATTCCTCCCAGCGAAATGGAACCGGAACTCAAAAGCGCGATCGCCAAGATTCAGCCAAACGAACGCGATGACGTTGCGCGTGAATTCTTGAAGCGCTTGAAGGAACGCGGATCGAACGATCGCCAGCTAGAGCAGCAGTTGGGACTCTCTACCCACCACGCCAGCCGTATGAGCGCCGACGATGTAAGCAAATTGGCTTCCTATACCTATCACTCTCACCCAGACATTTTCCAAGACGTTCTGGCTGAAAAACCCGCCATCATGAAGTTTCTCAGCAATCCGCTCGTTGCAGCTGTTGTCGGTATCATGGCTGCCAAGTGGCTCAGCGGTCGTCGATCGTAAAAATTATTATTCCCATTGCAAGTTTGTGACAAAGGGATCGATCTGGTACTGCCCAGATCGTTTTTTTCTTTTTTGCGCCCGCAAACACATCCCATTCCGTCATATAATGCAATATAAGTTAATATAAATTAATATATATATTTTTGGTTATATTTGGATGTTAAAGATATCTATACCTATATAATATTTTTTAACAAAATCGGTGTAAGTCCCCACCGATACGAATGTTAAGTGGGGATATAAGCCGGACGACGAAGAAAGCATCTCCGACCAAAATCAACCATTAGGTTGATGGGGGAGTGGGGTGCTTGAGGAGTGGTCAAATTGTTGACAAATTACTGCAAA
>NZ_JBHFNU010000108.1:0-181728 GCF_041929145.1 Aerosakkonema sp. BLCC-F183
TGTTGCCAAAGTGTCCGAACGGGTTAGTAACTCACGGCAAGATTTTCTGCATAAACTTAGTTACAAGTTGGTCAGCGATAGCCAAGCTGTCATAGTAGAAAATCTTCATGTCAAGGGCATGGTTCGCAATCACAATTTGGCGCAAGCAATATCTGATTGTGGATGGGGAATGTTCACCAACTTTTTAGCCTATAAGTTAGAGCGTAAGGGCGGAAAGTTGGTTGAGATTGATAGATTCTTTCCCAGTTCCAAACTCTGTTCTAACTGTTTCTATCAAGTCAGCGAAATGCCACTAGATTTGAGGGAATGGACTTGTCCCCATTGTGGCACTCATCATGACCGCGATGGAAATGCAGCAATAAACATTAGAGCAGAAGGAATCAGAATGCTAAAGGCGGATGGTTCAGACGTCTCTGCTGTAGGAGGGGAAGTAAGACCAAAGATGGGGCGAAAGTCTCATCTACGGCATTCCCCCGTGAATACAGAAGCTCCAACTATAGCCTCAGCTTAGTTGGAGTAGTTCACAGGCGTCACTTCATCAAGAAGAACGCCCTGGTTGCCGCTTATATGCGATCGACTATTGTTAAATTTTTTGCTGCGCGAGAATATTCATACCTCAGCAAGATAAGAAAAATTGCAATTTCTAATCTTGCTTTGACAGCCTCTAGCTCAAAGCGGGATGGCTGCCATCTTAGCTTGCCCGAACACTAGGGTTCGCTTTGCTTTGATTAACGTTCAAATCTTCACCATCAACTGACAAGCCAACTTCAGCTGCTGCACGTCCCAGCATGGATTGCTGTCGATTCTTAATCAAGTGCTGATGACGCATCATGAGGGCGCGAGCTTGTTCGTTAGCAGACATAGTAGTTTCTCCTTGTTTTTCCATTGCTTTATTGCCTTCAATAACTAATTTATCAGATAATTCTGTAGCTAAAGCTACAAAATTGACATCGTAATAAAAATTAATACTTTTTTAAGGTTAGCGGGATACTTTCGTTTGACAAACTCTTTGTCTGGCGGCGTCCCGGCAGGCAAGATCGCCTTGCTTGTTCCGCCTACCCAGCTGGAAGCCATACCTGAAGAGACTCTAAATTTGCATCTACCGCAGGAATAGAGAAGGGCGCTAACCTGGATACAGAAACCCGTATCTCCAACAGCAATGCCTACATCCTGTCACATCGTCGTAGAAGGGAATCCTGTCATCGTCTACGCCAGCAGAAATGGCACACCAAACAAAGTCCTGCTCATCCTCGAACCATTTTTAGAAAAGTTTTGGCAAGAAAGAGAAACCTGCGGAGAATACTGCGATACTCCTGAGTGCTTAGTAGCTCAGATTGTCGTCAGGTTTGGCTATGAGATTTGCGAGGATGATTTTTCTAACTTAAGAGTGGGTGTCAACTACGACCCCAACGTTGAGTACATCTATTCGATCGGATTGGATCGATCTCTCAATGTTTGGCTTCCAGAAGCAGACTATCGCAGCAATCCCACTTTGGGATTGAAAGGTTGTCGTCAACTGGCGACTCAGGTTTGCTGAATTGCCACTACACGCTAGGGAAAGTCAAAAGCCAAAAAAAAGCGTCGGGCGTCGGGAAGAGGGAAGAGAGAAGAGGGAGAGGGAAGAGGGAAAAGATTAATTCTTTTGCCCCCCTGCTCCCCCAGGGCTAATTCATGTTCGCGGAAGAAATTATTTTTATGTTGGTGGCGTGTAGAAAAATCGTCAAACTTTCTTCCCCCCCTGCCCCCCTGCTCCCCTGCCCCTCTGCCCCCCTGCCCCCCTACTTATTACAAATTTGGGGGTTCTAACCCCTCATCCAGCATTTTTAAATCGGTGATAGATTTTATATTGGGTAGAACGCGGACGCGGGCAAATTTTAAGCCAGTCACTCCTTGGAGTGCTTCCACCGTACCCGATTCAATTTCTGTATCAACCCAACCTTCGCGAGCTAAGTATCGCAAGTACTGTTGGTACTCTGTCCACTCGTCATCAGTAGAATAAACTACTGTAAGCAAACCCGGTTGGGTTATCCGTTTGTGCGATTGTGTGTCAATAGCTTTATCAATACGCTTTTTGACGAGCTCGTAACGGGTGTCGCGGGTGCCTCTAACTTCAAATAATTTTTCGGTATCTTCGTTGTGGAAGATATCAACTGTGGCATCCTGCACTAAGACCAAATGAGTTACTTGCATTTGGGTGTTATATTCAGCTTGAATGTTGAAGGCTGTTCTGGCACAGTCACACATAGCTCGCAGTTGTTCGTAGCGCAAACTGCGAAGATGAAAAGTTGAAAACTTTGGATCGATTGATGCGCCGGCATAAATCATGTGATCGATACCGTCGGTAGACTCGATATCGCAGTAGTGGGGTGTAATTTTTTGCATGGAAACCTGCCAGCGATCCCAAGTTTCGCGCAGAAGCGCGTTGATTTGTCCAATTGTGCGATCGTAGCGATCGCGAGCCTTGTAAACGCACTGATGCTCATTGTCGCACCCAGATCGGTAAGCTGCGACAGCTGCGTTGACATTGGGACAGCATTGTGCAAAGTAATCGAAGTAAATTTCCAAAGAAGAACGCAGATAGCGAATAGCAGTGACTTCCGCATCTACAGTTATCCCCGACTCTATTTGTTCGATGTGATAAAGCAGATCGAGGCGAAGTTGTTCCCCTAAAGAGGTTTCTTGAGATTGACAGAATGCCTCAACCACTTTTAATCCCATCTGAAATTGTTCCAGCACATCAGTCTGAATAGCACGGTTGCGCTCCTCAGAAGAACCGCGAATGTCCGAGATACCATACAGGGGGTAAACATTGCTAAAGATAATTGGTTCTGGGCGCATTCCCCAGCTGCGCCGTTCTGCTTCTTGCAAGAATTTCCATTCCACTGCTGGGTGGATATTGTTAAATTGAGTAAATCTTAACTGGATAGCTTGACGCAGCGCCACTGTAAAAGGGAGGATGAGTTCGGAAGCATACCGACAGTCAACGCTGCTGAAGTTGTAAGCCCGATCGCTCGTCAACCCCACTACGCCTGCCAGTTGGCGAAATCCCGCTTTATATCCTTTCGCTTTGACGACCAGTGGAATGAGCAACAAAGAACGGACACCCATCTGAAGTAGCGATCGCTCGCACTCGGTAGGACAATCCTGACTGAGATCGCCAACATTCCAAACTTGATTTGCCTCCGCTGCTCGTAGAAAGTGCGACCCTTGCAGAGACTGCATAGAATAAGTAGTAGTTCTTAACTCTTTCGAGTCTGGCCCAAAAAACAGCCGCGCCTCGGAGCGTTCGGTACTTAGAATCAAGCTATTTTTAGCGTGCAGAACCGATCTCAGCAACTGGTCAATTTTCCGAAACTTCTTCGGTCGTAAAATCGAGTCCTGGTCAATCAACAGATTCGTGAGGCGGCGCAGCATTTCGCGGATTGTGACATCAACGCCCTCCAGCAGCAAAAATCCTTCTACCCGGTAGTTGTTCAGTTGCAATCTGGATAAAAGCAATTCTATCTGGGTAGAGTTTCTTAACCAATTTTCCCAATCTCCCGTCTCCATCCGTTCGATATTCAAATCCGCAAACTCGTCTACATTGCGATCGAGCCGGACAACTTTTAATTGTGGCCATTGGTCCGCGCTTTTGTGGGGTAATCGCAACCAAAACTCCACCCAGCGGATCTCTTGTCGATCGGATTTGCCAACAGAGGCGAGGATCGGTTGGTCAAAGAGACCTTGAATGTCAATCTGGTAAATATCTTGCAAAACCAATCCCAGTAACAGCCGACGGTATAAAGATTCCGCATCTGGGCCATCCCAATCGGAGAATAAATTGGAAAGCCCGATCCCCTCAATCCCAATCTCTTGGCGGTTAACTTCTATACCTACTAAACGGCAGAAGTAATTGTTAGCATATCGGATAGCAAAGTCTGGTAGCTCAATTGCAGCCACTAGCTGCTGGCTGTTTTGCTGGAAACAAACCAGCCAGTTTAGGTATTTTTCCGATGCGTCTGTTGCTTCCGTTTCAGCAGTTTGCGGTATATAAGCCTCATCATTAGCCGTTAAAGAGGCTTTAGACAAAAATATTTCCTTATTCTGCACATTTTGCTCGTTTGCTTGGTTTTCCTTACCTTGCTGAGCAAGTTCGATCGCGCTCTTGCTTGCTGCTCCAGAAGAGATCGGCTTTAAGTGATTCATAAGTTTGCACCCAAGGACGTTGGATTTAAAACACGTATAAAGGCAGGAAAATTGGAGCAGACAGAAGTGGTAAAATTCGATTAATGTATCCAAAATATCTCAGTAAAGCATTTTTTTTCAATTTTTCCAGTTTAGATTATTGTGATCTGCTATACTAAAAAAATCAGTTTTATTTTATGCCAACAGCACTTTTTTGGTGTTTTCAATCTAAATCAAGTAGGGAAGCCAAAATTATCGCAGGCTCAGATATCCCCCGCGATATATAAAATTTTGCGTCTGATATTTTTGTTTGATATTTTTCTTATCTGAGATAACCTTAGAAGCCCCAACCGTAAGCGTTGCAGGTTGGGGTACTTCATAAGGTTTGAATATAGAACCATACGAGTGTGCCGCAACTTATTTTTTAGGCTGCATCGGCAATCACCGCAGGCGTAATTAACAAGTCTAAGCCTGCTTTGTATTGAGGATCTGCTTCTGTAGCAACTAGATCTCGACTGACAGACTCCCAACTGACAACTCGATCGGGTATGATGCCTAACTTGTTGATATCGTGATGGTTTGGGGTTTCGTACTTAGCGACGGTAACAGCCAATCCAGATCCATCCGAGAGGTCAAACAATGATTGGATTAAGCCTTTGCCGAAGGTTTTTTCCCCGACAAGGAAAGCACGATGGTTGTCTTGCAACGCACCGGCAAGGATTTCGCTGGCACTGGCGGTACCGCGATTGACCAATACTACTAGGGGATCTTTGGTAAGTGCAGATCCTGTAGCATCAAAGCTGCCGATGATTCCTTGGCGATTGACTGTATAAACAATAGTGCCTTTATCTAACCAAAGGCGAGCAATTTCAATCCCGGATTGCAAGAGGCCACCTGGATTGTTCCGCAAGTCTAAAATGTAAGCGTCAGCTCCTTCTTGCTCTAGGCGAGCGATCGCGTTAGCCAGCTCTTGAGTTGCGTTAGCGTTAAACTGATTGAGGCGAATGTAGCCAAATGGCACTCCTCCTGGTTGGGTACGCAATTCTGCAAACACTGGGTTGAGAGCTATGCGATCGCGTACCAATTTAATTTCTTGCGGTTCTGTCTTATCTCGTATGATTCTGAGGGTAACGTTGGTGCCGATCGGCCCGCGCATACGAGCAGCTGCTTCGTCAAGGCTAATATTTTTTGTTGAGAAACCATCAATTTCCAGGATGCGATCGCGCGGTTGAATCCCCGCCCGTTCCGCTGGCGAACCTGCGATCGGCGACAACACCTGCAACTCTCCAGTTTGTTCGTCCAGAGCAATTTGCAGTCCCACACCCGTGAGTTCTCCAGAAGTGTTGACCTGCAAACTGCGATATTGGTCGGGTTGGAGGTGTCGCGTAAAAGGATCGTCCAAACTTGCCAGCATTTGTCCAATTGCTGCGTATGCTTCCTCTCGATTTTTGAGAGGTTGTTTTAGTGCCTTTTGGCGCACTAACCACCAGTTTTGATGATTGAAAGTGTCATCAACATAAGACTGGTTGACAATTCGCCATACTTCTGCTATTACCTTTTGTTCTTCTGTAAAAGCAGAAGCAGGCGGCGTCCACCAGCCAAAGACAAAAACAACCGATAGGAGTAGTAGGAATCCGAACCTAAAGAAGCGTTTTTTCATAGCTCAAATTTTAGACTTCATTTTACAAAAGTCAAAAGTCAAAAGTCAAAAAGCTGGGGGTTAGGGGTTAGGGAAAGTCAAAAGTCACTCATTCAAAAGTCAAAAGTCAAAAAGAAAAGGGAAAATATTAATTCTTTCGCTCCCCTGCTCCCCCGCTCCCCCACTCCCCCGCTCCCCCACTCCCCCACTCCCCCGCTTCCAGGCTTGTGTCAGACTGAAGTCAGTACAAGAATTTATTGAAATCGTGATTGAGGTAGAAGTACACAACTCACTGCGAGCGTTCCTGCGATCGCTAGGTGCAGGACACTGGCCCCATCATTTAACGATGGCAAGGCTGGTGGCACGAGCCTTGCGACTGGGGCGGAGCGCCTTGATTCAGGTAGGAGTTCCCGCAGGAATAAACGTGCGGTATCGCCTGAGTTACCTGGCACCAGCCTTGATCTGGCCGGGGCCAGTTATTCTGGTAGTAACGGAATCGGTGCAGCAGCGTCTGCTGAAAGTGGAAATACCCCAGCTGTTGGGCTGGATTCGGACTCGGAAGGCGATCCGAACAGGTGACGCCTTGCCTGACGCGGATTTCCAGGGACTGTTACTTACTTCTCCAGAAGCATGGCTCTTCGATCGGCTGACGAACCAAAACCGTTTTGGCGCAGGCATTCCCACCATCGTAGATGGTGTTGACGATTTGGAAACTTGGACTCGCGATCGGCTGACTGCGGCGATCGCACCCCCCAACTGGGACGAATTGATGTTAGCGAAACCATCCCAGGCGAAGGCGATTCGCAATGCACGGGTGCAACTGACAAAGGCCGTGTTTCAGCATCCTGCCAACCCCTACGAATGCTATCCGATCGAGCCTTTAGAGCAAAATATCTTGAAGCATTTGTATGAAAAACTGACAGTATCAGAAGACACAGAAGAAAATTTCTCCGCTTCCGATCGGGATTTACCGGATGCGTGGAGAATTTTTTGGCAGCGATTTCAAAGCGATGGGCAGCTAGTCTGGGCTGAAATTAGCAGGCGACAAGGCCAGTTTTCTTTATACTGCGCTCCTGTAGATGTAGGTTCAACTCTTGGCGGCATATGGCAGCAGCAACCTGTGGTTTTAATTGGCGGTGCTTTGGAGTTGGAAGCAGAGGCTCCTATTTATCGCCAGCGTCTGGGTTTGGGAGAGTTGACTTGTGTGAAGTTTTCTGCCGATCGTCACAATGAATTAATTCATCTGTATTTACCAGATGGGTTACCTATGCCCAATACGCCCCAATTTCAATCTGGGCTGTTATTGGAGATTCGCAGATTGCTGATTGTGAGTACGGCGGTGCGAGGGCTGACGGTTCTGTTAGTGAGCGATATGCCGCTTAAGGCTCAGGTGGCGGCAACTCTGGCCGCTGAGTTTGGCTCGCGAGTTCAGGTGGAAAAAACTTGTTTGGATGAGAATGGCATTTTGGTCACAGGTTGGGAATTCTGGCTTGAGTATCAGAATGTGCTTCCCGCACCGCATTTGCTCGCGATCGCTAGTTTGCCGATCCCATCTCTGGAAAATCCTTTGGTTGCCGGTCGCGTTGCTTATTACAAGCAACAGCGTCAGGATTGGTTTCGCTTGTATCTGTTGCCGGAAACTCTCAACTCTCTTGCTAGAGCGATCGCTCCGGTACGAGAAACTCAGGGCGCGATCGCTTTGCTGGATAGCCGAGCCATTCACCGCAGCTACGGTCAGCAGGTACTCGCAGCTCTGAGTCCGTTCGCCCGCATCGACTATTTAGACCTCAACTTTTTGAGTTCCGATCGTTAATTCAATACCGCAATAATCTCTTAAATTGTGTGCATATCGTTGTATTTTTGTCAAAATTTTGGCGACCACTGGAAGACAAACGCTATCATCAAGCCAAAGTATAGAAGTTAGTTCTTAAGGTCATGGGCGAAGCGAAACGGCGTAAAGCCACTCTCGGAGATAAATACGGGCAAGAACCTTACCTTGTCCCCTGGTTACCGTTGACGAAATCTCAGGCACAAGAGATTTCTAAATGGGTAAATCGCGGTACTTGGATAGGCATTGGCCTACTTGTCTTTTTCTGGGTGAGCGTGCGGTTTATAGGGCCTGCTTTCGGTTGGTGGCAAGTTAATTAACTCTTGTCTCAAGCAGATAAATTCAGACTTCCGGGAGTTGGGGCTACCTAAAAATTTCATTTTTTGCCTGGGCTGTCCCCAAAGTATTTCTCTGGTAGGAACTCCGTTTTTGTTTTTTGCGTCTATGATGCAGTTGAATCGATCGGACTGTCACTACTGATACGTTGCTGACACCCTCGATAGGTTAACCTAAAACAAAAGAGTTAGTCGTTCGGTGGAAAAGTCTGGTGGCCATTTTACCAACCTCAGAATGTCTGAATTCTTAAGAAAATATAAAACACGTCTAAAATTAGGTGTGGTGGTTGGAGGATAACCGTGTTTATCAGACTTGCAGAGCAACACCGCCAATTTGTTCAAGATCTGGTTATGAACCTTCAAGCGCTGGCAATCGTGCTAGAGCGGCGAGGATACCTAGCTTCTTGCTATACGTGCGGTGGCCAAATGACAAGCGCCTCTTTTATGGTTAACTTGGGGGACAATCATCTGATCAGATTTTTAGTCTCCGACTATGGCATAACTTGGACAGAGATGCGAGACGATCGGGAATTAATGAAGCTAGAGGGTGCAGAAGCGATCTCTCAGCTACAGGAACTGGCTAATCTCGTTAAATACCAAATGGAAGTTTCTGGGTGTTGTGCTGTTAGCGCCAAGACAGATTAGAAACCTCGATCGCACAGTTTACCTAGTGATTCAGTCTCAGAAGCGAGGAGTCCCGCGCTGTCAGCGGTAAGGCAGTGTCGGGCCGATCGTCTTTATGCTGCTCATTTTTGAAACGCAATCATTCTATTTTACCGGGATCGCGCCACTGATGGGCCAATTTTTTTATTCTCAAATACCTGGCATATTTTTCTTTAATCAAAAATAATTTTAACAAAATTTTAACATAAATTTTAACAGAAATGTCACCATTCGTACATAAATATCTTAGTGGTAACGAACTGCACAACCAGGGCGTGTCTGTAAATTAGTAGAAATTAGGAAAACTTTATAATATTTCCGTATTTGTGCGGGACTCTTAAGAGTCTAAACCTTCTAAGTTAATAAACAGGGGGAATATAGCGGTATGCGCTTTTAGCATCTTGAAATAGTCAATGCGGTAGTTTGACCTCCTGGATGGAGAGTAGCTGGCAAGCCAGTCACCTTGGTGGGAGCCAAAAGACCGATCGAGCCAAGGGTAGCAGTAACTGCTTGATTTCCCAACAGCAGTCTCGGATTCAACATCTAGCTAACGATCGTTAACCCGCGTGTATCCACGCCAAGCATCTCATTGCTCCTGGAGTCATCTGAAGGTATGGAACTGGAAAAACGCCTCGGTTTATATCAGGTATTTTTAAGGATTTACGAGCATAATCGTGGCTTATTGGATGAAATTTTACAATTAGAAAACTCAGCCGCTTCATCTCTAGGGAGGGCACCAGCTTACGTGCAAGGAGTGGTGCAGGGGCAGCAAGCTTATATTGTCACCAATTTACTGAACGGCAAAACGCAGCGACTATTTCAGCCTCAAAAAATCTGGATAATAGGGCGAGATCGCCGGATTGCCCTACCAATCCGGGATGGGTGGATGTCTCGCCGTCACGCCGCCATACAGTATATCCACAACGAAGGTTTCTACTTAGTTGACTTAAACAGCACCAACGGTTCATTTGTGAACGGCGAACCGGTGATTAAACGTGTGTTGCTCCAGGATGGCGATCGAATTCGCTTGGGAAGTTTAGCCATAACCTTTTTCTTTGGTCAAACAGCCCAAACGGTAGAGCCAGTACCCCCAGAAATACTCGCCCAAATCAACGCCAGCACAGTGCGTCCTCCCGCACCAACAGATCGACAGATGCTGACATCGATTACAGACGAAGATGATTATCTGAGTGACAACCCAGATGATACTTCTCTGGTTCTCAAACAAAAACTCTCCTCTGAAAATCCAACCTCACCATCTCCTTTACCGCATTTGTCGGCATCTGAGCGATCGCAAATTTTAGACCGCTTTCTGAGCAGTCGCCATACAACAATAGAAAAAAACTGAGTTAGGGGAGTGAGGGAGCGAGGGGGCGGGGGAGTCAAAAGTCAAAATTCCTCTCTCTCCCTCTCCCTGTTAACTCTATTCCAGATCCTCGATATCTTCTGCCTCGATATCGCTTGGGTGAGCTACCGAGTTAGCCGAAACAACCGCTCCCTTATCCAGTTTTTCGCGGATTTGCTGCTGGATAGTTTTGGCGAGTTGGGAATTTTCGTCTAGATACTTGATGGTATTGTCCCGACCTTGGGCGATATTATCACCGTTGTAGCTGTACCACGCTCCTTTACGGTTAATCACACCAACTTCTTCCGCAATGTCTACAATACAGCCCATTGTGGAAATGCCCTTACCAAAGATAATGTCAAACTCGGCAATCCGGAACGGAGGAGCGACTTTGTTCTTGGCAACTTTGACTTTGACGCGGTTCCCGAATTCTTCCGCACCTTTTTTGAGGGTTTGAATGCGGCGAATATCGAGTCGCACCGAAGCGTAGAACTTGAGGGCGTTACCGCCAGTAGTGGTTTCTGGATTGCCGTAAGTGACGCCGATTTTCTGCCGCAATTGGTTCAAGAAAATAACCGTACAGCCAGATTTGCCTATATTACCAGTTATTTTACGTAGGGCTTGGCTCATCAAGCGAGCTTGCAAACCAACGTGGGCATCGCCCATATCGCCTTCAATTTCAGCTCGCGGTACCAGGGCGGCTACGGAGTCAACGACTACGATGTCAACTGCCGCAGAACGTACTAGCTGATCGACAATTTCCAGTCCTGCTTCCCCAGTGTCGGGTTGGGAAACGAGCAAATTTTCGATATCGACGCCCAGCGACGCAGCGTAGGTGGGATCGAGGGCGTGTTCCGCATCCACAAAGGCGGCTATGCCACCGGCTTTTTGTATTTCTGCGATCGCGTGTAGCGCCAGCGTTGTTTTACCGGAACTTTCTGGGCCATAAATTTCGATCACCCGTCCTTTGGGTAACCCACCACCCAAGGCTAAATCTAAAGTTAGTGCCCCGCTGGGGATGGTTTCCACCCTCATACGGGTAGCATCGCCCAAACGCACGATCGCCCCTTTACCAAATTGTTGTTCAATTTGTTTGAGTACCAGGTTTAGCGCTTTTTCCTTGCCAGCGATATCATTTGCTACCATACTTATTCCGCGTCTCTAAGTTAGAAGGTTGTAAAATGGTGGTCTGGGAGACCTGACTAGAACAGATATACTATTTTAGTTTAGTCTTCCCCAGTTGGAACGTCCAAGCTTGCCTATTCTTTGTTGGTTTAGAATGCTGTTGATGCTCGATCGGAGTCTAGCATCTGAGGAGTTAGGGCGTGTTTAAAGCTTTCTTAAGCTGATTCGGGATCGAAGTGGAAATGAGCTCTTATTTTACCGATACAGTAATTCCAGACACGGCCCTATCCCTGGCTGGGTTGACCGACTATATCCAAGACCTATTAGAACAAGACGATCGACTGCGACAAGTTTGGGTATATGGTGAGGTTTCTAGCACTAATAAGCATCCCAGCGGGCTGTTCTTTACGCTGCAAGACTCAGACGGGAAAGCGACAATTCGCTGTGTGGTGTGGAATAGCCAAATGAGCAAACTCGCACAGCAGCCCACAAGAGGCGAACAGTTGCTTGTTTTGGGCAGCATCCGCCTTTATCGTCAGCGGGGAGAGTATCAGCTGACTGTTTGGCAGGCTTTTCCAGCCGGGGAAGGGTTGCAGGCGTTGCGCTACAAGCAGTTGCGATCGCGTCTGGAAGCGGAAGGACTGTTCGACCCCGAAAGAAAACGATCGCTTCCTATTCATCCCCAAACTATTGCCGTCGTCACTTCACCCTCTGCCGCCGCTTGGGGGGATATACGGAAAACACTGAGGCAGCGATATCCGGGTTTGCACGTACTCTTTTTTCCAGCGCAAGTGCAGGGCGAGCAGGCACCAGCTTCGATTGTGGCAGCGATCGAACGAGTGGAGCGAGATGGTCGGGCAGAGGTTTTGATTTTGGCGCGAGGGGGCGGTGCAGTTGAGGATTTAAGCTGCTTTAATGATGAAGGGGTGGTGAGAGCGATCGCTTTATGTCCTATTCCCGTTATTACCGGCATCGGTCATCAGCGGGATGAGTCTTTGGCTGACTTGGCGGCTGATTTCTGCGCTCATACTCCCACAGCTGCCGCCGAACAAGTTGTACCGGAACTCGATTATTTAATTACACAACATCGAGAGAGAGTTGCGACTTTGAAAGAAGCTGTCGATCGACAATTAGATACCGCGCAAGCTAAAATTTTAATATTGCGAAATAAGTTGCGGCGGCTGCGACTAGACAGGCAAATTCAGCAAGAAAGTCGATCGCTTTCTTGGTTGCGTCAAAGATTAGTCCAAGTGACAAACCAAAAATTTCAGTCAGCCACTCAGCACTGTCAGCTACTCCGGCAAAAGTTGGCAACACTCGACCCGAAAGCTGTACTGCAACGGGGTTATGCGGTGGTACGGCAAGAAGATGGTACTATTTCTCGTTCTGCTGCTAGTTTAAAATTAGGACAAGAGTTGTCGATTCAGTTGAGTGACGGTCAAGTAAAAGTCAAAGTTACTGAAATTTTAGATAATCAGATTTCACAACCGAAGACAAGAAGAACGCGAAGTTATAAAAAGAAGGATATTTAATGATTAATTATACGAATTCACCAGCTTCTCCTAACATCCCATTTGAGAAAGGCTGGAATTACGAAGAAGCAGTTGCAAAAGTTGAAAAGATCATCGCCGAAATAGAATCTGGTAAATTGGAATTGGCTCAAATTTTTGATGAGTTTGCCGCTGCGGTTGAATACTTGCGTGAGTGCGAAACTTTCCTCCAAGAAAAACAACAACAGGTGGATTTGTTGATTGAAAATATTGTGGATGAAGCAGATTCTTTTTGATATATTCTGGCATATGCCATCATAGATGGCTTAGCAAATCAGCGAGCGAGCGAGCAAAATCTAAAATTTATATATATTTTTTTACAAAATATCTATGATGTGAAATAATTTTATTTGCTGAATTCCTGGAGAAATATGAAAGGGATAAAATTGAGCTCAATCGCGCTATTGGCAATAATAGCGTTAGCTGGATGCAGACAGCAAGAGCCGCCCCCAGCAGCAAAAAAAGCACAACCAGTAGCACAAACAACACAACCGACACCACCAAAAAAAATTGAATGGGTAGGTAAAACATTCTTGATTGATTTTGGCGAACTAAAAATAAAGGCACACTTTCCAGCAGCCAACAAGTATAAATGGGAATATCTTACAGGTAACGAGAAAGGCAAAACAGGCGAAGAAACTATACGTTCTGTAGAAATCCGCCCCAATGTCCATATAAATTCGTGGGTAGAAAAAGACGGAACGGCGATAGTTGAAGTATTGGATTTGGAAAAAAAGGCCGTGCTTGCCTATGGTACTAAAGATAAGAAGATGAGCGAATACAAAGCAAAATTGAGTGAAATGAAGTAATACCAAATCCGCGTTAGCTACCCCCTTTATTGAAAGTGGTGGTCAACTCCATCCCCTTGTGGGTGGAGTTTTTCATATATTTTTCTCAAAACAAGTTGCTGACGGTGTTAAAGACAGTTTTATGTAGATGCAAAGCCAAATTGATTTAAATAGAGTTTAAGCGATGCTACTGCGCTTGCGAGTTTCCTTGTAAGATGTGCCCACATTCTTCAAACCTGCTTTAATCATTTGTTGTTCCAGCAAAGCGAAGAAACGAGCGCGATCGGCCCCTTTAACTACCGCATGATTGTGCGCTTCTGAAAGTACAATTGGATAACCATCCCCTTTTTGAATTTGCGCCAACATTAGACCGAGGGATAAATCTAATAAAGCAGAATTTTCTGCTACCCATGCCGGCATTTCAATGCGAGCAATTTCGCTCCCTACATGAACGTAGCAAAAATAAATTTTGTGAGCATCACCGTACAAATTAATAATTTTATTCGTACTGCGCCACAGCGGACCCCGTTGTCCCGGTTGCAAACGGGATGCCCAAAAAATTATATCCCTTAAAGGATCGAAAACTTGACACGGCGTTTTTTCTTGTGAATGATTGCAATGAGCCATGCAGTTAGGAGTAGAGTAAGTGCAAGCTTGCAGGCGCAGAAAACTCAGAGATTCGCTGCTGCGAGAGGCGCTGAGATACCCTAGCAAGGGAATGCCAGATCTTCGCATTTGTTCCCAAGCTTCCATAATAGGCGGTATGATGTGGGCGATCGCCTCTGTCGGCAATTCATCCAAAAACCAGTACAGCAGCGAACCATCAACCATTGCTAAAGTTGGTACATCCAATTTTGGATTGGCAATTTCCGATTGATGATTTTCCTGTTCCTTGTTTTCCGACGCCGAACTTGCAACTTGACTTTTTGCCCAATCTGTTGCTAATTCTGACAAAACTAACGCTTCCGAGACAGTACGGCGATAACCCATCCATTCTTCAGTACGAATTCCCCATTGGCGAGAAACATACAAATCTTCAGGTCGATAGAAAACTTCTGGTAAGCTATCGAGAAGCGGATGGCGTCCCTGCCCGTAATGTAACATCACCCGACCGATATTGATTAGATAGCAATAAGCAATCTCGTGGTGAGAAGGGGCAATTTGGGAACCATCCGTAGCGATGACAGTATGCGCCTTTGGGGGAACTGGAATCTCAACGCAGGTATCCAAGGGTTCGACTGGTATGGGCGGGTAAAATATAAAGCGATCGGAACCTTCTTCTATTTGTTCCGCCAACTCCGCCTGTCTAGTATAAGCCTCCTCCAGCAATTTTTGAGCCACTTGCAATCTTTGGCGACTCGCCGTCGCCTCCGCACTCAAGTGCTGACTCAAACCTTGCATTTCTCGCGCTACTTTTGTCAGATCCAGCATAATGACTTTAGTGGTTCCAAACGTCCTGCCATTTCACAGTACCTTGAGGTGCTAAAATCCAGCGACGATTGAGGACTTCTTCTCGCACGGGTGGTTGGTTCTCGCGCAATATAGCATATTTGTATGCGATTCCCTTCCCAGCACTTTCGTTAAACGGAATTTCGCCAAACCAGGTATTCGGATTGATATATTCCAAAGCGAAAGCCTTACTGATATCCCAATTTCCCAATTCCGGACAATCTCCCGTCACCACAATAGTTTCTCCCGGTTTGGTAGCAACACCATTCAGTTGCGCCCGCACAATCGTTTGTCCTCGCACCTTTTCTCCCAGGTAACTGAGAACGATCGTTTCTTTCGCTCCCAATTCTAAACCCAACAACTGTCCGTTTTGGATATGGAAATGACGTTTCGTGATAATACAGATATATTCCCCATCTTCCAAATCTGTAGACATCACATCAATCTTAGCCGGATACCCCTTATTCATCGCTACAAAACAACGGGAATCGCGATATTTCCGCACATAGCAGTAAATATCGGGAGTGATATATTTTTGTACCTGACTTCCCAGAGAAATGGCTGGATTGATTCGCCGCAACTTCGATAGCAGCTGCATATCTTTATAAATCTGGGTATCGGTATCCCACTTTTCCATCATCGGGCGGTTGTAAGGGTCGTTCCCGCCATTTGTATCATTGTGTAGATATTGTTCGGTGCCGTAATAAATACAGGGAATGCCGCGAGATGTCATCACCAAGTTAATGGCAAGTCTTAAAATATTCGGATCGGAATTGAGGCTTTGAAATCGGGGCATATCGTGGTTATCGATAAAAGTAATCAATTCCGTTGCCCGATTGTAAAGGTAATCCAAATCCAAAATGTTTTGAATTAAATAAAATCCACCTTGGCTATTTTTTGCTAAAGCCGATCGAATTGCTTCGCACAATCCGAAGTCGAGAATTGACATACCGGATTTATTGGCAAACTGTGGCGATTTGCCATCCCAAGGCTTGCTGAAACCCCACTCACCGAATGCGAACACCGAAGGTTTATGAGTTTGGATATCGGTAATAAATTCTTGCCAAAACCAAGTTGGCATATGCTTAACGGTATCGATCCGCAAAGCATCGACTCCCCGGTCTAGCCATTGCTTCATTGCTGTTTTAATATAGTTGCGATAGTCAGGATTGCTTTCATTAAAAGTCGCTAAGCCTGCCATTTCGCCGTACAGTAGTTGCCATTCATCTTCCCAATTAGTTATTTCCCCGTTGTGGTAGTACCAATTGTTAACATCGTTGTAAAAGTTGGCAATCAAAACTCCATCATCGTATAGTTCTCCTTTGTGTCCGTTTACATCAGGGCTGCTGTGATTGCACACAATATCAAGAATTAATTTCATTCCCCGTTTGTGCATTTCGTCAATCAAGCGATCGAACACATTACACTCAAATAAAGAAGTTGGTTCGCCCTTCCCGACAAAACGAGGATTAATTCGTTTGAAATCTTTTGTCCAATAGCCGTGCATCGCAGCAGATTCAAACTGCAAACCTTCCACTTGTTCAAACAAAGGAGAAACCCATATCGCGGTTACTCCCATGTCTTTTAGATAATCTAATTTCTCGATAATACCTTGCAAATCTCCACCCCAGTATCTACCCCATTTTGTCCGAGTTGGATCGTAAAGTTCTGGGGTTGGGCCTTCGTCATTGTTAGAATCGCCATCAAAAAAGCGATCGACAACAATAAAATAAATTGTTTCTTGACGAAATTCAATAGATCTGGTAAAGAGAAACTCAAAATCTGCATACTTATCAGGTTGAACTTCTTCTGTATGAAAACCAGCGGCTGCTTTGGCTACTGTGACATCAAGTTTCAACTGAGCTGGAGATGAAGGAGTTTGTACCATAAAATTAGCTCGCTCTGTTGTGAAAATATCGATAAGCGCATCAAATTTCGCTTTTAATGCACTAATTATTCACAATAATTTCTAAATTGTCCAGACTGTCAATCCCCAACACCCTTGGATAGAAACGTGAAAAATCAAGCGATCGCGGCGTTACAGCAGTTGCTTAATTTATTATTAAAACGCCAAAAAATTTTTAACTTATATTTAACTTATACAGTTAAAAAATAATTAAATTTAAGGCCAAACAGAAAAATATTCGGCAAACTGAGAAAGGGACAAAAGCTGAATCCGCTTGTCATCGCGAATAGATTCGTGTTGCGCTTGAGTGTTATAGCCCCAATCTGCCAAATAAAGCCTTACCTCATTCAATTCTGACTGCTTTTGCACCGCTTGCAGCGTTTTCAGCCGATCTTCCACAAACCAGATGACTGGGGATTCAGCTGAAGCCTCGATCAATTCGATTAAGAGTTGAGACTTGGGACGCCGATACTCTTTCCCAAAGATCGATCGTTCAGACAACTCGATATTCTGTTGCTGCAAAAGTTGCCGAACAAACCGTCCCTCTTTAGTCGTGATAATATAAAGCTGAACTGGACTGGCAATTATTTCTTGCAATCGCTCTACAACTCCCGGATAAAAGCGATGCAGACTCAGCCATTCATCTAAATTGCTGGCAATCCATTCATCCCTGATGCTGTCCAGCTTTGCGCCAATGTCTGTAGCTTTCAGACCTTCTTCGACAAGGATTTGCTGAGCGATCGCTACCCAATCCTGCCAAATCTTCGCTTCTGGTATACCCGTCAGCAACGCACGCAGCAGCACAGGCATTTCCCAACCCACCTCAATCACAGGTCGCAGGCGATAAAACCGAGCTGCTAAATCATCCGGCGGCGTTAAACTTGCAGGCGACCACACTTGACAATAAGTGCGCCAAGCTGTCTGAAAATACTCGATCAGCCCGTCGCAAATAACACCATCAAAATCGAGAGCTAGAATGTTGGGATGATTTTCTGACATTTTTTTTAATTAACTGGGGTGCAAGGATTCGAACCTCGGAATGTCTGGACCAAAACCAGATGCCTTACCACTTGGCGACACCCCATCGCGCTGCCTTAACTATATTAACAGTTGGTTACCGCAGTTTGTCAAGTAGTCAAACAGGAAATCGCACAGGAAATTTTGGGATATTTAAATGCCATTGGCTTGAGAGGCTGTGGGCGCGACCCCACCCAGTCAAAAATTATCGCCCTTTTGTTCGATCGCCTGCAACCGGGCAGTGAACGATGGCACAAAACCCAAGATTTTCTGTCCAAATGCTTCGCCCTGCCCTCGGTCTAAAGCCAAGCACAGATTATGTTGTTTTTGTCAACCTCTTTTACTGAACCGGCGCTCTAGCTTAAAGCTGAAGCGGCTTTCCCGTTTTTGTGGTAATGATACAAACTTATCTAATCGTAGAGTCGGTTAGGCACGGAGGAGGAATAGGAGTGGGCCTCAGATCGTTAAATTTGGACAATTCACAGTAATTTTTAGGTTCTGACGCACCCTACGGATTATAACTAGCAACTTGCGTTAAATATTGGATAGTAGCTCAACAATGTTACGTTTGAAAAACCGCTCGTTCTCTTCGTACCAGTAACGAGCATTTTCACCCAATCGCTTTTTTGATACGAGATCCATTTCCAATACTTCTTCTACTTTCCGTTCGAGATCCGAACGATCGACATAATAGTTCGTTCCCAATCGCTGAACTTGAGTATAATTATAATCGACTAAAATACCTCTTTCAGATGAGATCGCCTCATTCATTGGCGGTGCATTTGTAGTGATAATTACTGCTTGACAACTCATTGCTTCCACAATATAATGCCCGAATCCTTCTGCTTCCGATACGCAAAGGTGAATGCCGTGGTAATTCTGATATTCCCGGAGTAGGGCATCATCGACATATTCAGTAATGTATTCGATATTATCAGCCGCCACAGGCCGTGCATTTTGGGGATTTTGTACGATTTTTATGCAAGGCCATTCGGGATGCTGCAACCACAGATCGATCAGCGTATTCGTGCCTTTTTGCAAGCTTCTACCTGCCAAATGGAAGAACGTATCGTAGTTTTTGGTTTGTTTGCTGTCTAGTCGATCGAAGCTGGTAAAGCTAATAAACTCTGTCTGGCATCCCAACTTATCAAAAATCTCTTGGGCGTATTTTGTTTTGCAGAGTATCCTGTCGAATTTATCTAGATAAGAAAGCCACGATTTTTGAAACCATTCCTGATTGGGAATGAGCAAGTTAACACGCGCATAAGGAAACCATTTAGGCTCAACAAATTCAAGGAACAAGTTTATATCATAAGGCGGCTGATGAAAAATGGCTTCGCTAAACGAGCGATAAATTTCGTGCTGAAGGTCAAGATATTTCTTATATAAAAATCTTTTGGCTCTATCGAAGTTGGTATCTTTGGCAAGCCGGGGATAAACTCCATTAACTGTAACTTGAAACCCAGCATCACTGAGAAACTGAGAAATAATCCTCGTGGTTCGGCTCGAACCCACACCATTATGCCATCTTATGATATTTACTCGTTTCATTGAATTTATCTGGGCTGTTAGCACTTACATAAAAACCCCCACCATATCGTTAGATTGGAGGGGGTTAAAGTTACTAAGCTGGATAAATCCGCAGCCGTCGATTCGGCTCATCGCCAAAACTGGTCGATCGCAAGCGGTAATGTTCTACCAGCTCGTGTTGCATCTTTCGCACCGTAGCCGATCGCGGTAACAATTCCACCGGCTGACCCTTGGGAATCACAATTTGCTCCACAGCCAATCGCGCTTCTTCCAAAGCTTCCAGCTCGTCATCGCTGCCACTTTGGGCAAACAGCCGCAGATCCGCAGTTTCCGGCAAACTCGTGTCATCGATGTTCAACATCCGTTGCAGAGCGTGGACAATCTGCGGGATATTGCTGTCCTTGATCGCATGGATAGGAACGTGATGTGCTTTAGCAACGTGTCGCAACTTAGAATGATTTTTAACGTGCGACCTCAACGCCAACACCGCATCAGCACTATCCAAGTCTTTTGTCAATACCACAGGCAAATTCAGCACCCGGATCGCTTGTTCCAACTGATGGCGGCTGACACCGTAGGGATAGACGTGCAAGGGCAAATCTTCCCCATTCGGCCCAGATGTTTTGGCATCGGCATCAAAAAAATCCGCCTGTGGGAAAGAAGCATCCAGCAACTGCTCGAAACTGGTAGCTTCATTATGGCTATGGCGATCGGTTTCTGCCTTTGCAGGTATCGGCGTCATTTGTCCGGAAGCTCGCCAGCCCATCGGTCGCCAAGACGGTGTAGGTTGCCCTAAAGCTGGAGCAGCCGGCAACTCCCGCGTAATCTTGACTTCACCAGTATCGCTGACAGTCCTGACTTGCAAACTCGGTTGCCGTCCCCGCAACAAACTATCTACAGTTTCCGCAGTACTTTCGTGTACCACCCAGCGTTGCCGTTCCAGCATTTCCACCGCAATTTCAAACGTTGGGGGAGCTTTGCGCTCCAACACCGTTTTTTGAGAACCCCGGCGGCGAGCTTCTTCATCTCCCAAAGTTACAGCCTGAATACCGCCCACCAAATCGGATAGAGTTGGGTTTTTCACCAAATTTTCAATCCGGTTGCCGTGAGCGGTACCAACCAACTGAACGCCTCGTTCGGCAATAGTTCTAGCCGCTAAAGCTTCCAGTTCCGTGCCGATTTCATCAATAACGATGACCTCTGGCATATGGTTTTCCACCGCCTCGATCATCACCTGATGTTGGAGTTCCGGACGAGCAACCTGCATCCTTCTGGCACGACCTATAGCAGGATGGGGAACGTCACCATCACCAGCAATTTCATTAGAAGTGTCGATAATGACAACCCGCTTATCCAGTTCATCTGCCAAAACGCGGGCAATTTCCCTTAAAGCAGTTGTTTTTCCGACACCTGGACGCCCCAGCATGAGTATCGACTTTCCAGTTTCTACTAAGTCGCGGATCATGCCAATTGTGCCAAAGACGGCACGCCCCACGCGGCAGGTCAAGCCAATAATTTCCCCGTTGCGATTGCGGATGGCGCTAATCCGGTGCAGGGTTTGCTCTATGCCGGCGCGGTTATCGCCGCTGAAATGTCCTACCCGTTGTATGCAATAATTAAGGTCTTCGCGAGAAATCGGTTTTTCCGACAAGTACTCTGCCTTCCCTGGGAAGCGGGCTTCTGGGCGTCTGCCCAAATCCATAACAACCTCAACTAAACTGTTTTGGGATGAATGCTCCTCCAAGACCTGTCGAATTTCTTGGGGCAAAATTTCCAGCAATTTATTGAGATCGTCTGTAACCTGCCTTCTTCCTACGGCGACGTTTTTGACACTAACTTGCGATTCAGGGTGGGCCTGTTTGTCGTAAGGAGTCGTACCGATAGGATTTTTCATCATGTTTGAGGTAAACAACTGGTGACAGAACGGTCAAAAGGTGGGGCAAAACTTAGAGGCGAGTTTAACCAAATTGTCTCTTATTCCACAACTTTGTGGTAAACCCGTTTCTATAAATAAAGCGACTTTTGGGGGGCAATATTTAAGGCCGCCCCATCAGCCCTAGAAGTGGGATAAATCAGGATCGTTTTCGGTATCGACTGTTGAAGTATTTCATAATACATATATATTACAAAACTTTTAAGGGGTTTTGATCTGGGAAACTAAAGAATAAGCTAGTGCCACTGCTTGCCAGAGAAGTTCCGGTTCCTCTTCCAAACGCATCGGTTGAACTGTGTCTGGGGATGGGACAGGCGAGACGCCTGTTCCACAAGAGAGGACGGGGATTTTTTCCAATTGCTCCAGAATTGGCGACAAGAGTACGCGAGCGTAGCTACCGTAGGCAATACCTGCGATGTAGTTCCGGAAATTGGCAGATACGGAATTTTCGCTGCGATTGAGCAACCCCATACTTCTCAGCTTCGTAACAGTGTGGCTGTTAGTACCTCCTGCTAATTGCACATATCCGGGTAAGTCTGCCGATAGAACTTTTTGTCCTAATTTCACGGCGGCATGAGTAGTTCCCATCCCGATATCGCCACTCATCGGGCGTCCGTCAGTCTGCCAAACGAGGGTAGAAGGTACAGGTTTCATCAAGTCGTACAGTGTCCATAGGTAGTCGATCAGTTTCTCACCGTCGGGACAGCTGATGGCAATCAGTTTGAGTTGATTTATCCAGGGAGAAATTGCTTTCCACAGTCTTTCAAAATCTCGATCGCGTCCCACCTGCGTATGGATTTCTAAGGCATCGACCCCTGTTGGTAAGATTAGAGGTGCGATCGCATCTGGTGTCGATACATAAGATCGAGTAAAAATCAACTGGCTCGGACAAATCGGCAAGCATCTCCCACAGCCATAGCATAAGCGATCGATTACACCAGAAAAACTATCTTTGGTGCGATCGAAAACAATCGCCCCAGCGGGGCAAACCTTTTCACACGGACGCGGACACTCACTCGGACACTCGGTTGCGTTAAATTCTGCTTTGCGAAAATGGGGATCTTCCCCATCATTCAAACTCACCATCAACCACGGCAAACTATGAAAGCCAAACCCTCGCCGTTTAGCTTCTGCACTTAGGCACGCAGCAGTTCTTAACCCTTCTTGTGCCGCCGCAATGACTGCCGGGTCAGCAGCAACATCGATACAGTCAGCGCCCGCCAGGGTATAGGCTAGGGTAAGATTTCTCACCGCCGGGAGATGTTGAAAGCTGGCTCCGCAGATCAGCTTAAACCACCGTCCCTCTTTTAAAGAATGTAAAGGATAAGTAAAATTAGTCACACTTTCATGCTACTGCTTTCCTTATCAAATGGGAAAGTGAACTACCTACACCGCACCGTCAGGTCGGTGTAGGCTTCCCAACTCATTGGGGATTGCCTCAGACTGAGTGGATTTTTTACGTCCAGAAGTCTTTGGTCTTACATCCCCTCCTTGGGCAGAGGCGCTAATTCCTAACGCCAAAAGTCGCAAACCCTCATTTCTTATATTGATTGCAGCGTTGATGTCTCTATCATGCTGACGCAGGCAGTGCGGACAATCTACAAACCTAATACCCAACGAATCATAACCGTTTTGTAACATTGGGATTGGTAGTAGAGTTTCGCTGCAAAGTTGAGATGATGGGAAGAAACGACCAATTTCAAGATAGACATGACCGAATTTCTCAGCTTTGTATTTGAGCATAGTTAAAAACATTCCCCATCCTTGGTCACTAATAGCTTTGGCCAAGTTAGGGTTCTTCACCATATTTTTAACTGCCAAATCTTCTACACAAATCACTTGGTTTTCGTATGCTATTTGGCGAGATAGCTTGTGTAGAAAGTCCTCTCTTACTCTAGCTATTTTGCTTGAAGCTTTAGCCACTAAGCGTTGAGCTTTTTGACATTTCTTAGATGTCTTGTCCTTTTTCCTGGCTAATTTTTTCTGTTTACGCCTTCTATTCTTCTCTAGTTTGGCTAATCGCTTCTTAGGTATGTCATATTTTGAACCGTCAGAAGTGACTGCAAAATTTTTTAAGCCAAGGTCAACGCCAATAGCCTCGTTAATCGCAACTACTGGTTTATCTTCTTGGTTAAACAGAATAGAAGCGTAGTATCTACCATCTACATTTTTGGATATAGTTACAGTCGTAAATTTTGCCGAGGGTAGTTCTTTGTGAAAGACAGTTTTAACTATCCCCAAACTCCCTGGAAACTTAATCACAGAATCCTGTGGCATAAGCTTCACATTTTGAGGGTACTGAATTGATTGTTTACCATGTTTGGACTTGAAGTTGGGATATTTTACCCGACCCTCAAAAAAGTTGACGAATGCGCTGGAAAGATTGAAGGTTACTCGCTGCAATACCTGACTGTATGCAAGCCCTAACCATTCATGCTCTTTCTTTAACCCTGGCAACAATTTGTCCATTGCCACCTTAGAAAGACCTTTACCTGTTTGTTTATATGCAGTCGTTGTGGCATTGAGCATATAATTCCACAACCATCTAGTATTGCCGAAACATTGAGCCAGATAAGACTCTTGCTCATCGGTAGGATAAATTCTAAGTTTGACTGCTCTGTACATGGTATCGACCTTTTACCGTGTTTCAATATTTATGATAGCATACACAGCGACGGCAAATCAGAATACAAGAAGTTGTTCGTTTCCGACCTGTCTCCTGACCGATGCGATAGCAAGGTCAAGAGACTGTCGTCAATTCACGCGCAATTCATCTCACGCTTCCCTATGCCTACGGCACGCTACGCGAACAGGTAAGACATGAGATAAATTGCTGTTTAAAGTAAAAACCCCACCTCAACCAAACGGTTTACACCCTAGTCGTTAATGGCGTTTAGCAACACTTCAGCTAAACTCATATCTGCCATATCATCCATAGTTACAGTATCGCAGATATCAAACTTGGCCCCAGCACCTTGCAGTTCATCATCCAACGCCTTCAAAAAGCGGTTTGCCGTTGCATCCGCACCCACTTGAATCATCGTAATTCCCAGTTCTTCATCTCTGTCCATTCGGCGCGAAGCTTCAATAATTGCTTTCATCACGCCTTTGCGATCGTCCGGTTCCCCATCTGTGACTACAATAATAATTTCGCCATTCGCCTTGGTTTGACCTGCTGCTTTGCGCTCAAAATACCGATTAGTGGCATCTTGTAGCACGCCAGCTAAGTTAGTTGTGCCAGCCGGGTCATTTTCCTGAAAGATTTGCGCCACTTTGCTAGAAGTCACATTATCGTAACGTTTAAATCGACTGGAAAACACATAAACCGTTATCCCATCCGGGTCAAATTGTTCGCACTTTCTCGCTAAGGCTAAAGTTGATTCTTGCGCGGTTTCCCAGCGACTTCTACCGCCAGCTTGGTCTGGGGTAGACATACTGCCACTTTTGTCAATAATTAATGTGTAATCTCGTTCTTCCATGTCAAAAATCTCCTTCTGAATATTTGGCAATTATTATTACGTAGGCCCAAGTAAGAAACCCGGTTTTTTCATCTATCTTTAGCTGTAAAGCTTAAGATTTTGTCGAGCAACCGGGTTTCTTAGCACCCACAAATTAATAGTCGCTCGTCACCCTAGTCAGCGATCGCATTTAACAGCACTTCTGTCAAAGTCATGCTCTCCATGTCATCCAGCGTTACCGTATCAACAATGTCAAATTTTGCACCTGCGCTTTGCAGATCGTCATCCAAAGCTTTGAGAAACTTTGTCGCCGTTGCATCTGTACCGACTTGAATAAACGAAATAGCCAATTCTTCATCCCTATCCATGTGGCGAGATGCTTCAATAATTACCCGCATCACCGCTTTGCGATCGTCAGGTTCCCCATCAGTCACCACCAATATTGTCTCGCCATTTGACTTTGTTTGACCGGCTGCTTTGCGTTGAAAATAATTATTTATTGCATCTTCCAACACCCCAGCTAAATTGGTAGTACCGGCTGGGTCATTTTCCTTGAAAATCTGAGCGACTTTGCTAGACGCCACATTATCGAAGCGTCTGAATTTACCGGAAAACAGGTAAAGTGTAATCCCATCTGGGTCAAACTGTTCGCATTTTCTCGCGACTGCTAGGGTAGACTCCTCTGCTGCTTGCCAGCGACTTCTACCACCTGCTTGGTCTGGAGTAGACATACTGCCGCTTTTGTCGATAATTAAGGTATAATCGCGGTCTTCCACTAGAGAACCTCCTGTCATAAGAGATAAACTCCAACAATCGTCAGACTTCTTTATCTAGCGTAACCAAATTTATTGCGATCGCCCTTACTTTCTAGGTAAAAATAATAATTAATCCAGCCATGACGCCTATCCTTTATCAAACATAACAAATCAGCTCGACAACTTACGTAAAATCGAGACGATCGCATTTGACAGCTATCTTTAGGATTTAGTTTCTTTCAGAGCTTGCAAGTAGTCGATCGCTGCCTCCAATTTGGAAGGATAAGAATAAGAAAACTCTTCAAACCACAACCCCTCTTCCGAACGCAGATTTAACTTTTTCAACCACGCTACCGCCTCCTTTTCCAGCGCTTGTCGTTGTTGCTGCTGGATGCGCTCTTGTCTGGCTTGTTCCTCTTTAATTTGTTGCTGTCTCTTGAGTTCTTCCTGTCTATCTTTTTCTGCAAATTCAGACTTGATTTCGTCCAGTAAGCTGTCCTCAGCAGCCGAGGGATAAATAGTGTTTGACTGCCAAGACACCTGCACTTGACGTTTTGGTATTGGTGGTAACTGAGGAGATTTTTTTTCTTGGGGAAGTGGCTGTTTTTGTTGTGGCTGAGGTTTATCCTTTTCTTCGTACTCAGATTTGATTTGATTTAATAAATCGTCAATCGATTCCATCATATTTTACCCCAATCTTGTGAAAACTACTCGTTCGCACTTTTAACACAAGACACTCTCAGTCAGTGATAGCATTGAGCAAAACTTCAGTCAGGGTCATATCCTCCATATCATCGATCGTCACCGTATCTACAATGTCAAATTTCGCTCCCGCATTTTGCAATTCGTCGTCCAAAACCTTAAGGAACTTTGTTGCTTGCGCGTCGGTACCTACTTGAATGAAGGAAATCGCCAATTCTTCATCCCGATCCATCAATCGAGATGCTTCTATAATCACTCGCATCACAGCTTTGCGATCGTCTGGCTCACCATCAGTTACGACTAAAATTGTTTCACCGTTGAGCTTGGTTTGCCTAGCAGCTTTACGCTGAAAATAATTATTGAGGGCATCTTGGAGGACACCAGCTAAATCAGTTCGTCCAGCCGGTTCGTTTTCGCGGAACATCTGAGCAACTTTGCTCGCAGTTACATTCTCGTAGCGTTTAAACTTTCCAGAAAACAAGTAAACTGTCAAACCATCTGGGTCGAGTTGTTCGCATTTGCTGGCTAAAGCGAGGGTAGACTCCTGCATAACAGCCCAGCGACTTTTACCACCCGACTGGTCTGTCAGAGACATACTGCCGCTTTTGTCAATTATCAAGGTGTAGTCACGGTTTTCCAGCATAAGAGTCTTCCCTATTAGCTCGGTCTAATTCCAAGGTATCAAAACCTGAGAGGGCGTCGGGGTTAGGGCGTCGGGGCTAGGGATTAGGGATTAGGGATTAGGGATTAGGAGTTAGGGCGTCGGGGTTAGGGAAAAGGAAGAGGGAGGAGGAAGAGGGAAGAGGGAGGAATTTTGACTTTTGACTTTTGACTTTTGACTTTTGATTCCCCCACTCCCCCACTCCTTACTCAAGCCGCAGCCAAGGTATTCTTAAGGGGCATCCAGCGGAAAGATCGATCGCCACCCATTTCCACTATTAGCTTCACTCGCGGCTCCATACTGGGCAAATTCGCCAAGTACTCAACCTCTTGACTGGAAAGAATATGCCCTTCGACGATCCACAACACCAGTCCCTTGGACTTGGGTGGCAGCTGTTCCAACTGATAGTTGACGATCGGCGGCACATAGTACACATAACCGACTGCTGCGCCTGAGCCAAGGCTCTTCTTACCCAAATGGGGAGGACGCACCCCATGAACTCCAGTCAGGTACATAGCCACATCACCCAGCCCCCGCGCACTTATATTTAAAGTGGTGTAGCCAGCTGCTCGTATCCGCCGTTGGTAACGACCTTCAAAACCTCCCTCCAGGGGAACGTAAACTCCCAGTGCGCCTGACTTTTCTAGATCTCGAATCAGTTTGCTTCCAGTTGTGATTAAAGCCATAAACTTGGGTGCTACCCGCTAAATGAGTTAAAGAAACGTTACATATAATGTCATTCTAGTAGTGCGGGTAGAACTTTCTGAAGAATTTACTTGCTTCCTGGCTGGCCTAAGTCGGCAACGCTGCCAAAAAATTTCTGTCAGGGACTAGACAAGTGCAAAAAAATCGTCTATATTGTTCGATTGTGGCTAAAATTTAATTTTGCTTTTTTTTCTGTCAAGGACTGAAAGCAAAGATGGGATGCCGCCAGTTAAATAAGCTGGCTCCTCCTAGCAGAAATAAATTATTTCTGCACCATAAGGTAAGGGTCAATCTTAAAAATTATCCAGTCCTTGCGGTCACAGCGACTCTAGATGCCTTCAGCGTTAAAAGACTCCGGTTTCGATCGGTAAAAGTCAAACAAGCAAGAAGAGACATCAAAAAAAGGCAGTAATGTCCAGAGTTGTTTGAATTCTACCGAGCGAAAACAAGTGTTAAGCAAAGTGGGGTAAGCTCTCAAGCTAACCAATAAGCCACATTGAGTTCTGGCCTAAAAGAGATACTAAGCGGCTTGCTGCTTAAGTCTCAGCGCCAGGGAATAATGCCAAGCTTACTGCTGGGCTACTTAACAAACAGCTTAAATTAGCTGACGCTTTGCCAAAGTAAGGTTTGGTAAAGGTAGGAATGCAAGCAGCTGTACTTGCAGGAACCTATTTTATGAGTTTGGAGCGGGCTTAACCCTCTTTCTGAGCCGATCGACAGAGAAGCGAACAGCGAGATAGCGGTTAAACCCACCCATAAACAGAAGAAAGCGGATCGACGGATTTATTGATCCGAGTCCGAGTTGATTGTAGTGCGTAAACAAGGAGAGACCAGGTACTGTGGCTGTCGGTATCCTCGGCACTAAGCTAGGCATGACCCAAATTTTTGACGAAACGGGGAAAGCGATCCCCGTCACGGTCGTGCAAGCGGGGCCATGCCCCATTACTCAGATTAAGACGCAGCAGACAGATGGCTACTCGGCCATCCAAGTCGGTTTTGGCTCAACGACTCAAAAGGCTCTAAACAAGCCGGAAATGGGACACCTAGCCAAATCGAATTCCCCACCGTTGCGTCATCTGAACGAATATCGCATAGAGAATACGGGTGATTATCAACTGGGTCAGCCGATTAACGTCGATATTTTTACCCCCGGCCAAATAGTGGATGTGAAGGGTACAAGTATCGGGAAAGGCTTTGCCGGTTATCAGAAACGGCATAACTTTGGGCGCGGGCCAATGTCCCACGGTTCCAAAAATCACCGCTTGCCCGGTTCCGTAGGTGCTGGAACAACACCGGGAAGAGTATATCCCGGTAAGCGGATGGCAGGTCGTTTGGGCGGCAAACAAGTGACGATTCGCAAACTCACCATTGTGCGCGTAGATGCGGAGCGGAATTTGTTGCTGATTAAAGGAGCGGTTCCCGGTAAAAGGGGTGCCTTGCTCAGTATCACACCGACGAAAAAAGTAGGTAGATAGTCACGGTCATTAGTCAACAGTCATCAGTCATGTCATGAAAGAAATACTTATGACATATGACATATGACAACTGACACATGACAATTGACAACTGACAGAGGACGAAGAATATGGTTAACTGTGTGGTGCGAAACTGGGAAGGACAAGAAGTCGGGCAAGCGTCTTTGGAACTGAAAGTAGCCAAAGAAGAAAACGCAGCTCACATCGTCCACCGGGCGCTAATACGCCAAATGACCAATGCGCGGCAAGGAACTGCCAGCACCAAAACGAGATCGGAAGTTAGAGGCGGAGGTCGCAAACCCTGGCGGCAAAAAGGAACAGGTCGCGCTCGTGCAGGTTCGATCAGATCTCCCCTGTGGCGCGGTGGTGGTGTCATCTTTGGGCCAAAGCCGAGAGACTTTGAAGTGAAGATGAACCGCAAAGAAAAGCGGTTAGCTTTGAGAACGGCTTTGATGAGCAGAGCGGAAGATTTGGTTGTGGTAGAAGAATTTGTGGAAAAGCTGCCCAGACCAAAAACTAAGGAGTTAGTGGCAGCGATGCAGCGCTGGGGCGTGCCAGAAGACGCAAAAGTCCTGTTGATCGTGTCAGAACCAGCGCCGATCGTATATTTGTCAGTTCGCAATATTGCCAGACTGAAGATGACACCGGCCAACCAATTGAATGTATACGATCTGCTCTGGGCAGACAAAGTAGTGACAACATCATCCGCTTTGGCCAAAATTCAGGAGGTGTACGATGCCTGACAATACTTTGCGGACACTGGCAGATTTAGTACGCCGCCCCCTGGTAACTGAAAAAGCCACTATGCTGATGGAGCAAGAAAAATACACATTTGAAGTAGCTCCCAAGGCAACAAAAACACAAATAAAAGCAGCGATCGAACAATTGTTCGATGTCAAAGTAAAGGCAGTGAATACCGTTACACCGCCACGCAAAAAGCGTCGGGTTGGCAAATTTGTTGGGTTTAAAGCTCAGTACAAAAAAGCCATAGTCACCTTGGCATCCGGCGACGGGGAAAAAATCCGACAAGTTCTGTTCCCAGAAGTATAGGGAATTTCAAATTTTAGATTTCAAATTTCAAATTTAAATTAAATCTGCAATTTGAAATCTGCAATTTGAAATTACGCTTCACCCCATCAAGCACAAAATTCACATACTTTCATCTTTTAGTTATGGGTACCCGTTCTTATCGGCCATACACCCCCGGTACGCGCCAGTGTACAGTTTCCGACTTTGCTGAAATCACCCGCAGCGAGCCAGAGCCTTCGCTAACGGTATCGAAACATCGCAAAAAAGGCCGCAACAATCGCGGTGTGATTACCAGCCGACGTAGGGGTGGCGGACACAAGCGTCTTTACCGCATCATCGATTTTCGTCGCGACAAGTACAATATTCCAGCTAAAGTAGCTGCGATTGAATACGACCCCAACCGCAATGCTCGCATTGCACTCCTGTACTATCGGGACGGCGAAAAGCGCTATATTTTGCACCCCAATGGTTTGAAAGTGGGGACGACGATCGTTTCTGGGCCGGATTCGCCGATCGAAGTTGGCAACGCTCTGCCGCTGAGCAATATCCCGTTAGGTACCAGCGTCCACAACATCGAACTCTATCCAGGTCGAGGCGCACAAATCGTTCGAGCTGCTGGTGCGACCGCTCAAGTAGTAGCTAAAGAAGGCAACTATGTCACCCTCAAGCTGCCATCCGGCGAAGTCCGTATGGTACTGAAGGAATGCTACGCTACCATCGGCCAGGTGGGGAACCTAGATGCCAGAAACTTGAGTACCGGCAAAGCAGGTCGAAATCGCTGGAAAGGTCGCCGGCCTAAAGTTAGAGGCAGCGTCATGAACCCAGTAGATCACCCCCACGGCGGTGGAGAAGGTAGAGCGCCGATCGGTAGAAGCGGGCCAGTAACCCCTTGGGGTAAACCTACCTTGGGTGCCAAAACGCGCAAACCTAAAAAACCGAGTAGTTCCTTAATAGTGCGTCGTCGTCGCAAAGCCTCCAAGCGCGGACGTGGCGGTCGGGAATCATAAGAATTTTAGATTTGAGATTTTAGATTTTAGATTGACAAATAAAAAAATCCAAAATCTAAAATCCAAAATCCAAAATCCAAAATCCAAAATCCAAAATCTAAAATCGAACTATGGGTCGTTCATTAAAAAAAGGGCCTTTTGTCGCAGACCATCTGCTCAGCAAAATTGAAAAGTTGAATGCCAGAAACGAAAAGCAAGTCATCAAAACTTGGTCGCGGGCTTCAACAGTTTTACCTCAAATGGTCGGTCACACGATCGCCGTACACAATGGCAGAACTCACGTACCGATTTATATTTCCGATCAGATGGTGGGACACAAATTGGGTGAATTTGCCCCCACGCGCACCTTCAGAGGACACGCGAAGGGCGATAAAAAGGCGAAGAGATAGTTTGTCTTAGTCATTAGTCAGTTGTCAGTTGTTAGTTGTTAGTCTGCGGTTAATAGTCAACAATAAACAATCAACGATTAACTATGAATAATGACTCTTGACCGATGACTCTTGATTGATGACAAAGATGGAGAAATCTATGGCAACCGATACCACAGAAATTAAGGCGATCGCACGCTACATTCGTATGTCTCCCCATAAGGTGCGCCGCGTCCTCGACCAAATTCGGGGCCGCTCCTATCGGGAAGCGCTCATCGTTCTGGAGTTCATGCCCTATAAAGCTTGCGAACCAGTTCTCAAAGTGCTGCGCTCCGCCGTCGCCAATGCCGAACACAACGCAGGTTTAGATCCGGCCAAGTTAGTAGTCAGCAGAGCCTACGCAGACCAAGGCGCAACATTAAAGCGTTTCCGGCCAAGGGCTCAGGGTCGAGCTTACCAAATTCGCAAGCCCACCTGTCATATCACCGTCGCCGTCGCGGAAGCAGCAGAGAAATAGCAATTGCAAGTTTTAGGTTTCAGAATTCAAATGGCAAATTTAATCTGAAATCTGAAATCTAAAATCTAAAATCTAAAATCTAAAATCGATATGGGACAAAAGATTCATCCAGTTGGCTTTCGACTGGGCATAATCCAAGAACATCGCTCGCGCTGGTATGCCGACCCCGATCGCTACCCAGAGCTACTCCAAGAAGACTACAAAATTCGCAACTACGTCGAAAAAAATCTGGCTAACGCCGGCATTTCCGACGTGCGAATCGAACGCAAAGCCGATCAAATCGACTTAGAAATTCGCACCGCCAGACCCGGTGTAGTTGTCGGTCGCGGCGGCACTGGTATTGAAACCTTGCGAACCGGTCTCCAAGAAGAACTGGGCAGCAACCGTCAAATTCGCATCAACGTCGTCGAAGTAGCGCGAGTAGATGCCGATTCCGGTCTAATTGCCGAATACATCGCTCAACAACTAGAACGTCGGGTTTCCTTCCGTCGAGTTGTTCGTCAAGCAATTCAACGCGCCCAGCGTGCTGGAGTTCAGGGAATCAAAGTACAAGTAAGCGGTCGCCTCAACGGCGCAGAAATCGCTCGGACAGAATGGACGCGGGAAGGTAGAGTACCCCTACATACCTTACGGGCAGATATTGATTTCGCTTACCGTACCGCCAAGACTATCTACGGCATTCTTGGTGTCAAAGTGTGGATCTTTAAAGGCGAAATCATTCCCGGACAAGAAGAAGTCGCTCCTGCTGTTGCCCCAGGTACGCCTCGCCGTCGTCAAGGCAAACGCCGTCAGCAATTTGAAGACCGTTCCAATGATGGGTAATTTTAAATTTTAGATTTGAGATTTGAGATTTTTAGATGCAAAAGCAATCCAAAACCCTCTCATCCAAAATCCAAAATTCTCATTCCCAATTACCAGCACAATGACAAGCCATGTTAAGTCCTAGAAGAACTAAATTCCGCAAACAACAGCGCGGGCGCATGGAAGGGTTGGCCACCAGAGGTAGCGAACTTAACTTCGGTGACTTCGGTCTGCAAGCGCTAGAACCAGCCTGGATCACATCTCGTCAAATCGAAGCCAGCCGTCGTGCCATGACCCGCTACATTCGTAGGGGTGGCAAAATTTGGATTCGCATTTTCCCCGACAAACCAGTCACCATGCGTCCGGCAGAAACCCGGATGGGTTCCGGTAAAGGCTCGCCTGAATTTTGGGTTGCTGTAGTCAAACCGGGACGAATACTGTTTGAAATTACAGGCGTTACCGAAGCGACAGCTCGCGAAGCAATGCGTTTGGCTTCCTTTAAGTTGCCAATTAAAACCAAGTTCGTCATGCGCTCTGAGGAGAATGTATAAACTATGTCTCTTCCCAAGATTGAAGAAGCCAGAAAATTGAGCGATGAAGAGCTGGCAGAACAAATTATTCAGGCAAAGCGACAACTGTTTCAGCTACGCCTGCAAAAAGCAACTCGTCAGTTGGAAAAGCCTCATCAGTTCAAGCACACGAAGCACAAAATAGCTCAGTTGCTGACAGTAGAACACGAACGAAAAATGGCTGCCCAAAAATCCGCGAGTACCACCGGGTCAGTCGCGCAATAGGAGGAAGTGGCAATGGCAGTTAAAGAAAGAGTTGGCTTAGTTGTCAGCGACAAAATGGATAAAACCGTGGTGGTAGCAGTAGAAAACCGCTCTCCCCACCCCAAGTACCAAAAAATTGTGGTGCGTACAAAACGGTATAAGGCTCACGATGAAGAAAACAAATGTCGTGAGGGCGATCGCGTCCGCATTCGCGAAACCCGTCCCCTTAGCCGCACCAAACGCTGGCAAGTCATTGAAATTCTCAGCTCGAATAAAGCCTAATCGGAAATTTCAGATTTCAGATGGCAGATGGCAAATTTATGAAATTTAAAATTTGAAATCTAAAATTTGAAATTTACCGATTAGCGATTAGCTTTTTAGCAATCTAGCAAAGCCGTGATCCAACCCCAGACTTATCTCAATGTTGCTGATAATAGCGGTGCCCGCAAATTAATGTGTATCCGGGTATTAGGTGCCGGAAATCGCCGCTATGGCAATGTCGGTGATGTAATTATCGCCGTCGTCAAAGATGCCATCCCCAATATGGGGGTGAAGAAATCAGATGTAGTGCGAGCGGTGATTGTCCGCACTCGCAAAGGTTTGCGTCGCGAAAGCGGTATGAGCATTCGTTTTGACGATAATGCCGCCGTAATCATCAACGCAGATGGCAACCCCAGAGGCACCCGCGTTTTTGGCCCCGTAGCGCGGGAACTGCGCGATAAGAACTATACCAAAATCGTATCCCTAGCTCCGGAGGTGCTGTAATGGCTAATCGTGGCATTGGTCAAGCATCTGCTAAAAAAGCAGGCAATAATTCGGTGCGTTACAAAATGCACGTCAAAAAAGGTGACACCGTTCAAGTTATCTCTGGTAAAGATAAAGGCAAAGTCGGTGAAATCTTAAGGACGTTTCCGAAATTAAGTAAGGTAATCGTCAAAGGGGTTAACATCAAAACCAAACACGTTAAACCTCAGCAAGAAGGTGAATCGGGTCGGATTACTACCTATGAAGCACCGATTCACAGTTCTAACGTGATGCTTTATTCCACGAAGCAAAACGTCGCCAGTCGCGTCGGCTACACCTATACCGAAGAAGGTAAGAAAGTACGGGTGCTGAAGAAAACTGGCGAAATTATAGACAAATAAATGCAAGAATTTCAGATTGGAGATTTGAGATTTCAGATTTAATTAAATCTGCAATTTGAAATGTGAAATTTGAAATTTACCGGAATCGCCTTCCTGACCAAGCCCAGGAAGATAGAGAAACGAAGACAATGACTCAACGACTGAAAACCGAGTATCAAGAGAACATTGTTCCCAAACTAAAGGAACAGTTCAATTACAAAAACATCCATCAGGTGCCGAAACTGGTGAAAATTACCCTCAACAGAGGTTTGGGCGATGCAGCTGCAAACGCTAAGGCACTGGAATCTTCCTTGAATGAAATTGGCACGATCGCAGGTCAAAAACCTGTAGTCACAAGAGCCAAAAAAGCGATCGCAGGTTTCAAAATTCGCCAAGGTATGCCCGTCGGCATTATGGTGACGCTGCGGGGAGATCGGATGTATGCCTTTTTCGATAGATTAGTCAACCTAGCGCTACCCCGCATCCGCGACTTTCGAGGTATTAGTCCCAAAAGCTTTGACGGTCGCGGTAACTACAGTCTGGGCGTAAGAGAGCAGCTGATTTTTCCAGAAATCGAATACGACAGAATCGATCAAATTCGAGGTCTGGATATTTCGATCATCACGACTGCGAAAACAGACGAAGAGGGTCGCGCCTTGCTTAAAGCTTTTGGGATGCCTTTCAGCGATCGATAAGGAGGAGACGATGGCGTCGAACGACACAATTTCAGATATGCTGACGCGCATCCGCAATGCAAATTTAGCGCGGCATCAAAAAACAGCGGTACCGTCCACAAAAATGACTCGCAGCATTGCAAAAGTCCTCAAAGAAGAGGGCTTTATCGGCGAGTACGAAGAAAATGGCGAAGGAGTCAAGAAAGAGCTGGTGATTTCTTTGAAATACAAAGGAAAAAATCGTCAGCCCATCATCACCAAATTGAGAAGAGTAAGCAAGCCTGGATTGCGAGTTTACTCGAACCGCAAAGAATTACCGCGAGTTCTCGGTGGCATCGGCATCGCCATAATTTCCACTCCCAGTGGGATTATGACCGATCGGGAAGCGCGACGCCAGGGAATCGGTGGTGAAGTACTTTGCTACGTTTGGTAACTCGGTCAAGAGTCATCGGTCATCAGTCACCTACTTTCCGACTTTTGAATCATTGACTTTTGACAACTGATAACTGACAAAGGACAAAAACGTTATGTCTCGTATCGGTAAGCGCCCGATCGCTGTTCCTGATAAAGTATCGGTGACAATAGACAACCAACACGTTGCTGTAAAAGGGCCGAAAGGAGAACTTTCTAGAGTTCTGCCAGCAGGGATAACTGTAGTGCAAGACGGCGGAACTTTGCAGGTTGTGCGAGAAAATGAGTCTCGCAGCCTCCGTCAACTTCACGGTTTATGTCGCACCCTAGTAGCCAACATGGTTGAGGGAGTCTCACAAGGCTTTCAGAAAAAATTGGAAATTCAAGGTGTTGGTTACAGGGCCAGAGTTGACGGTCGCAATCTCGTTTTGGTTGTAGGTTACAGCCACGAGGTCAAAATAGAACCGCCCGCTGGCACCCAAATGGCCGTTGATGGCAACGTCAATATCACCGTCAGTGGCATCGATAAAGAACTTGTGGGTAACTTAGCAGCCAAAATTCGCGCCGTCCGCCCACCAGAAGTTTATAAAGGCAAAGGCATTCGTTATGCCGGTGAAGTAGTCAGACGTAAAGCTGGCAAGGCAGGGAAGAAATGAAGCTGAGTCGCATAGAATCGAAGCAGCGTCGGCATCGCCGCATCCGTCGCACAGTCTTTGGAACACCAGAACGTCCTCGCTTAGCTGTGTTTCGATCGAACCAGCATATTTATGCCCAAGTGATCGACGACACCAAGCACCATACCCTCGTAGCCGCCTCGACAGTCGAGCCAGACTTAAAAGCAGAATTAAAAGCTGGCTACAATTGCGATGCTTCGACGCAGGTAGGCAAATTGATTGCACAGCGAGCTCGCGAAGCGGGTATTGAAAAAGTCGTATTCGATCGCGGCGGCAATCTTTACCACGGTCGGATCAAAGCTCTCGCCGACGCAGCTAGGGAAGCCGGTTTAGACTTCTAGTTGTCAATCCTGTCATCAGTCATCAGTCATGAGGAAATGACAAATGACTTTTGACAAATGACAAATGACAAAAAAAAAGGAAAAAACTATGGCGGAAAAAGAAAAAACTCGTAAAAAAAGCAGCCGCACTAAAGAAAAAGAAACCACCTGGCAAGAGCGGGTAATCCAAATCCGCCGCGTTAGCAAAGTAGTAAAAGGTGGTAAAAAGCTGAGCTTCCGCGCCATTGTCGTCGTCGGTAACGAACGCGGTACAGTCGGCGTCGGAGTTGGTAAAGCCAGCGATGTGATCGGTGCTGTCCGTAAGGGAGTCGCCGATGGCAAAAAGCACCTGGTTGAAATACCCCTCACCAAATCAAACTCAATTCCCCATCCAGCTCAAGGTGACGGTGGTGGTGCGAAGATTATGATGCGACCGGCAGCACCGGGAACGGGGGTAATTGCAGGTGGCGCTGTCCGCACCGTGTTGGAGTTGGCGGGTGTTCGCAACGTCCTGGCCAAACAGCTCGGTTCCAACAATCCGCTCAACAACGCCAGAGCGACCGTTAACGCCTTGGAAACCCTGCGAACGTTTTCCGAAGTTGCCCAAGATCGCGGTGTGCCGATCGAGAATCTCTTCTCATAGTCACGATCGTTATGAGTCATCAAAAACCATGACTGATAACCGCTGACCGATGACATGATTGACCAATGACCCGTGACCAAAAATATGAGATTAAATGATGCTACGCCTAAAAAAGGCTCCAAACATCGCCCTCGCCGGGTAGGAAGAGGTATTTCTGCCGGACAGGGGGCCAGTGCAGGTTTGGGGATGCGCGGTCAAAAATCCCGTTCTGGCGGTAGCACCAGACCGGGTTTTGAGGGAGGACAACAGCCACTCTACAAGCGCATACCCAAGTTAAAGCACTTTACCGTTATCAATCGTCGCCAATACACTACGATCAATGTCAGTAAGCTGGCATCACTGCCTGCAAATACTGAGGTAACCCTGGAATCGCTGCTCGGTGCTGGCATTGTCACAAGCAACAAGGGACCGCTGAAAATTTTAGGAGATGGAAATCTTAACGTCTCGCTGCAAGTGAAAGCAGCGGCTTTTACAGCAGGAGCTCGCAGCAAAATTGAAGCGGCTGGTGGTAGTTGCTCTGTTGTAGAAGCTAACCGGGGCTAACCTCAATTTATTAATTGCAGCCAGTGCCAGGATCGCGTAGAGGTAACCCTTTATGATCAGTCGAGATAAAACCCCAACGGCTCAAGAAACTTTTGCCCAAATGGCACAAGCAGCCGGACTCAGAGGCCGGCTGCTTGTGACAATTGGCTTGCTTATTTTAGTGCGCCTGGGAGTATTTTTGCCTGTACCGGGAATAAACATACAGGCATTTAAAGATCAGGTTCAAAACAGTCCTTTAATAGGCTTGTTGGATCTTTTCTCTGGCGGCGGTATAGTGGCTTTGGGAATTTTTGCTCTGGGAATCTTGCCCTACATTAATGCTTCGATTATTATGCAGCTGCTGACAGCAGCACTGCCCAGCTTGGAAAATTTGCAGAAAAATGAAGGCGAAGCAGGGCGACGCAAGATTTCTCAGATTACTCGCTATGTCGCTTTGGGATGGGCGGTAATTCAAAGTATCGGTATTTCTATTTGGGTTGCTCCTTTTGCAGAAACTGCCAATCCGGGGTTTTTCTTCTATGCCAAAACGGTGATAGCGCTGACAGCTGGTTCCATGTTTGTGATGTGGGTGTCGGAGCTGATTACCGAACGTGGTGTTGGTAATGGTGCTTCCCTTTTGATTTTCCTCAACATTGTGGCAGTTATACCCAAGTCTTTCGGGGCTACATTGGCATTAGCTCAAGATGCGGCTGGACGGGCTGATGGCCGAGAAATTGTCGGTAAGGTGATTATTTTGCTGGTAGTTTTCCTGGTGATGATTGTTGGTATTGTTTTCGTACAGGAAGGAACCCGCAAAATTCCCATCGTTTCCGCACGTCGCCAAGTAGGACGTAAGCTGTATTTGGAAAGAAGCAGCTATTTGCCTTTGCGATTGAATCAGGGTGGTGTGATGCCGATTATCTTTGCATCTGCGGTCCTGTTTCTACCAGCTTCTTTGGCAAATTTATTTCCAAATGAGACTTTGAATAAAATCGCCAATACCTATCTCCACCCTGGCAGTCTTATTTATGTGGGGGCTTATCTGTTCCTAATTCTTTTCTTTAGCTATTTCTATGCTTCTCTGATCGTCAATCCTGTGGATCTGGCACAGAATCTGAAGAAAATGGGATCTAGCATTCCGGGTATTCGTCCCGGTAAAGCTACCAGCGAGTATGTGGAACGGGTTTTAAACAGACTAACTCTTTTGGGAGCTATTTTCCTGGGCGCAGTGGCAATTGTGCCAACGGTAGTTGAAAGTGCTACCAATTTGGGAACGTTCAGGGGACTGGGAGCAACTTCTCTGTTGATTCTTGTTGGTGTAGCAATTGATACGTCGAAACAAATTCAAACTTACGTGATCTCCCAGCGATACGAAGGAATGGTGAAACAAGAGTGACGCGATTGATTTTTCTGGGCCCGCCCGGTGCAGGTAAGGGAACTCAGGCTAAGAAGCTGGCCGATTCATGTGCTATTCCCCATATCTCGACGGGTGATATTTTAAGAAATGAGGTAGCGCAAGGTACTCCTCTGGGCAGTAAAGCTAAGTCTTACCAAGAACGAGGCGAGTTGGTTCCGGATAGCTTGATTCTGGATATGATGCGAGAGCGGCTCAATCAAAGCGATACTCAGGATGGTTGGATTCTAGATGGCTTTCCGCGCAATGTCACCCAAGCCGGCTTTTTGGATGAACTGCTCGAACAACTGAAGCAGAACTGCGATCGCGTAGTCAACTTGGAAGTACCGGATGAAGTTTTGGTGCGCCGTTTGCTGGGGCGGGGACGTCCTGACGATACAGAGGAAGTGATTCGCCGCCGACTGGAAGTTTATCGGGAACAAACTGCTCCGTTGATCGATTATTATCGCGATCGCCAGCAACTGGTTTCTATTGAGGGCGATCGCACGATGACAGAGGTCACCGCCGAAATTAAGAAAGCGATCGATCTATAGCTACGGCAAAATTAGGCGTTGATTTCAGGGATGGGCAAGTGCATCCCTGAAATCAACGCTTTAGAGTAGAAAATCGCTCGGTGTCATAACCTTTCACGGAGGCACATTTCGTCAGTCTTTGATAAAATATGTTAAAGGGTGGCGGAGTTTGGGCTCAGATGCCTAAAATAGTCTGCGGCAGATAATTTCGGCCAACCTGTTCGATAAAATGTAGCGTTGAGGAAAAATCCACTGTCTAAGCAAGATTTGATTGAAATGGAAGGTACTGTTACCGAGTCTCTTCCTAATGCTATGTTCCGCGTTGAGCTGGATAACGGGTTTAACGTACTGGCTCACATCTCTGGCAAAATTCGTCGCAATAACATCAAGATATTGCCGGGCGATCGCGTAAAGGTAGAACTAACCCCTTACGATTTGACCAAGGGACGGATTACTTATCGCGGCGCTTACTCACCTAAAGCAAAAAGCGCACCCTTAAGGAAAAAGCAAATTGTCTAAACAAGACCTAATTGAGATGGAGGGTATGGTAAGTGAGTCCCTCCCCAATGACCTGTTTGGCGTTAATCTGGATAATCGGTTTAACGTTTTGGCGTATATCTCTGGCAAGATGAGGCGTAATTACATCCAAATCTTGCCAGAAGATGGCGTCAAAGTAGAGTAAACCCCCCGCTCGCCTTACAAAAGCCTCCTGGCTTACCACCGTAAAAAGTATGTAAGGTAAATGGGGTTCTGGCATTAAAATCCATCTTTAGTTAGGACAAAATAAATAACTGACAAATAAGATAAGAAATGATATAATATATAGTTTGTAGTCCAGCCGAAAAGGCCATGAAAGTTCGAGCATCAGTTCGGAAAATGTGTGAAAAATGCCGCGTCATTCGCAGACGGGGCAGAGTTATGGTTATCTGCTCTAACCCCAAGCACAAGCAACGCCAGGGTTAGCATATCAGCAGTATCCAGCACTGAATATGGATACTAAACAATTGCAATTTTTAGTACCAACGAAACAAATAGGGAGAGATAAAGCGTGGCAAGGATTGCCGGGGTAGACCTTCCGCGCGATAAGCGCGTCGAAATCGGTCTGACATACATTTACGGAATCGGTCTAACGCGGTCTAAGGAAATTTTAGCCGCGACCAACATTAATCCGGACACCCGTGTTAAAGAGCTCAGCGATGCCGAAGTAGCAGCATTGCGATCGGCAGTCGAAAGCAACTACCAGGTGGAAGGCGATCTGAGGCGTTTGGAGGCGATGAACATCAAGCGCCTGATCGACATCGGTACATACCGAGGTCGCCGCCATCGTCAGGGGCTTCCAGTCAGAGGTCAAAGAACTCGTACTAATGCTCGCACCCGTCGCGGTAGACGTCAAACCGTGGCAGGTAAGAAAAAGGCACCTGCGAAGAAGTAAGCATTCAATTGAGCCACAAGTAAAATTACCAAGGCAACAATACAAGCTGCTGTTCAAGATAAACCCAAGCTTATAGATCGATATGGCGCAACGACAAACAACCAGAAAAACAGGTGCAAAAAAGCAAAAGCGAAACGTACCCAACGGGGTAGCCTACATCCAGTCAACTTTCAACAACACTATTGTCACGATCGGCGATCAGAATGGAGATGTAATCTCTTGGGCATCAGCAGGTTCTAGTGGCTTTAAAGGTGCAAAAAAAGGCACACCCTTTGCAGCTCAAACAGCTGCTGAAGGAGCCGCTCGCCGAGCGATCGACCAGGGAATGCGGCAGATAGAAGTAATGGTGAGCGGCCCGGGAGCAGGCCGCGAAACCGCGATTCGAGCGCTTCAGGGTGCTGGACTGGAAATTACGTTGATTCGCGATATTACACCGATTCCCCATAACGGCTGCCGCCCACCCAAACGTCGCCGCGTCTAGACACAACAAAATTTTGTAGTGTTTTAAAGCACAAGGGTCAGCCTGGTGGATGTTAGGTCTGCGGTTTGCTTCCGGCTCTGGTGTCGCCAAGACCGATCCTTGTAGTTGGCGAGTGGGTTGCCTTAAATATTGCCAACCCACTAGCTGGAGACAGTGGCAATGGCAATAGTCATCTGAACACTCAGCTCAGAAATAAACAGGGGAGGCTGCTTGTGCTGCCTTCCACCGGATCGAGGAAGAAGGGGGATCGTTACGTGGCGCAATTTCAAATTGAATGTGTCGAGTCTAACATTGAGAAAAATCGCGGTCAATACAGCAAATTTGTCCTAGAGCCACTGGAACGGGGTCAAGGAACGACAGTTGGCAACGCATTGCGACGAGTACTGCTATCTAACTTGCCGGGGACAGCAGTTACTGCCGTCCGCATTGCCGGAGTCAATCACGAATTTGCCACGATTCCAGGAGTGCGGGAGGATGTGCTGGAGATCCTGCTTAACATGAAAGAAATAGTTTTCAAAAGCCATGACTCCCAACCGCAGATAGGCCGATTAGTAGCCACCGGAGCGGGTACGGTAACGGCGTCACAATTCGATTTGCCTTCTCAGGTGGAAGTAGTCGATCCAAGTCAGTACGTAGCCACATTGGCAGCAGGGGCTAAGCTGGAAATGGAATTCCGCCTGGAAACAGGTAAGGGTTATAGATCGGTCGATCGCGGGCACGATGAAGCAGCTGCTTTAGACTTTCTCCAGATTGACGCCATTTTTATGCCGGTTCGCAAAGTCAACTACAGCGTAGAAGAAATTCGCGGTGATGGTGCGGCAGAAAAAGACCGACTGCTGATGGAAATCTGGACGAATGGCAGTATTTCACCCCAAGAAGCACTATCGCAAGCAGCGGGTATCCTCGTGGATTTGTTCAACCCGCTGACAAACATGAATCTGCAACCCATAGACACAGATAAATCAGACGATGAAGACCCCACCAGCCAAATACCGATCGAGGAATTGCAACTATCGGTGCGGGCTTATAACTGTCTGAAGCGGGCTCAGATTAACTCAGTAGCCGACTTGTTGGATTACACGCAAGAAGACTTACTGGAAATCAAAAACTTCGGTCAGAAGTCTGCGGAAGAAGTAATCGAAGCTTTACAGCGACGATTGGGAATCACATTGCCAGCAGAAAAGTCTGCCAAATCAAACGGATGATTTCATCTACTAATTGAGTGTTGCGTTAATTCAGGTACAAAGGAAGTGTTATGCGTCACGGACGTCGTGTTCCTCAACTCGGCAAGCCAGCCGACCAGCGTCGGGCTCTCCTCAGAGCTCTGACAACTCAATTATTGCGTCACGGTCGGATTCAGACCACTAAAGCAAGGGCAAAAGCAGTTCGTTCGGAAGCAGACAGGATAATTACCCTGGCCAAAGATGGCACTCTGGCAGCTCGTCGTCAAGCAATCGGCTATCTTTACGATAAACAGTTGGTTCACGCGCTGTTTGAACAGGTAGGCGAACGCTACGGCAACCGTCAGGGCGGATATACCCGCATCCTCCGCACTGTCAGACGCCGAGGGGATAATGCGGAAATGGCAATTATCGAACTGGTCTGATTGATGAGGATTTTAGATTTTGAGATCGATGACATATCCTCAATCGCAAATCGAAAATCTAAAATCGTCGCAGCGAGTTGCCCTGGTGATTCAATACTTGGGCACTCATTTTCATGGATGGCAACGACAGCCCGAACACCGATCGGTACAGGCAGAAATTGAAAAAGTTCTTTCTGAGATGATGAATCGATCGGTAACCCTGTACGGTGCTGGGAGAACCGATTCAGGGGTTCACGCAGCTGCCCAAGTAGCTCATTTTGAAGCTACGGGTACTATCCCACCAGAAAAGTGGGCGACAATTCTCAATACTCACCTGCCAAAGGATATATTAATTCTGGCTTCGGCTGAGGTAAGCCCTACTTGGCACGCCCGCTTTTCCGCTAGCTATCGCCGCTATCGTTATACCATCTATACCGATCGCCAACCCAACTTGTTCGTGCGTCCCTTTGCTTGGCATTATTATTATGCGCCGCTAGACGAACGAGCAATGCAAGCAGCCCTCAACCCTTTAATTGGCAAGCACGATTTGGCTGCTTTTCACCGCTCGAATTCCGGTCGGGCTCATTCCTGGGTAGAAGTGCAGGAAGCACAAACATATCGCGAAGGGCCATTCGTTTACATCGAAGTGCAAGCGAATGGATTTTTGTACGGTATGGTAAGGCTGCTGGTGGGATTGCTGGTGCAAGTGGGTCGAGGCGAACGATCGCTCGATAACTTCACCAATCTTTGGGTTAACCAACTTCGTCACGAAGTAAAGTACGCCGCACCAGCTCATGGGTTGTGTCTGTTGCGCGTAGGTTATCCAGAATTCCCCTTTCCTCCAGAAATCTGGTTCGATCGACAACCCAAATTTTTATTCAGTCAATAGTCATCAGTCTCGGTCATTAATAAAAAAAACTACCGACAAATGACAACTGACAACTCTCAACTGACAACCCACAAATAAACTATGGAAAAAACCTATCTACCTCCTCAAAATACCTCAGAGCGCCAGTGGTACTTGGTAGATGCCGCCAATCAGCGCTTGGGAAGACTCGCCAGCGAAATTGCGATGGTTCTAAGGGGAAAAAACAAACCCCACTACACACCTCATCTGGATACAGGTGATTTTGTGATTGTAGTTAATGCCGAGAAGGTCACGGTCACCGGTAAAAAACGCACTCAGAAAGTGTACCGCCGCAATTCCGGCAGACCGGGCGGTATGAAGACGGAAAATTTTGCCCAACTGCAAGCGCGTTTGCCAGAAAGGATTATCGAACACGCTGTACGCGGGATGCTACCCAAAAATTCTCTGGGCAGAAGCTTGTTTACTAAGCTAAAAGTGTACTCTGGCCCCGACCATCCTCACCAAGCGCAAAAACCTCAAGAATTGAAAGTTAACACTATTCCAGGAGAAGATTAATGCAAGCAACTGAAACTAGCGATCGCGTTATGTACTGGGGCACCGGTCGCCGCAAATCTGCCGTAGCTAGAGTGCGCCTCGTTCCCGGTAACGGTCAAATACTCATTAATCAAAAAGCTGGAGATCTTTACCTCCAGTTCAATACAGGTTTCCTTTCCGCCGTTAAAGCTCCCTTAGAAACGCTGGGATTGGAAAATGAATACGATATCCTCGTCAACGCCCACGGTGGTGGAGTGGCGGGACAAGCTGATGCGATTCGTTTGGGAGTAGCTAGAGCTCTGTGTCAGTTAGACCCAGATAACCGCAAGCCCCTGAAAACTGAAGGTTATCTCACCCGCGACCCACGGGCGAAAGAACGCAAGAAATACGGTTTGCATAAAGCTCGCAAAGCACCTCAGTACTCCAAGCGTTAAAATAGTGGAGTTATTGCCGATCGAGAAATTTCAAATTTTAAATTGCAGATGGCAAATTTCGATAAATCTGAAATTTAAAATTTGAAATCTGCAATGGCGATCGCAACTCACTATTGACTAATTGCCCAATTAGCGAAATATCTCAAGGAAACAAGAAATATGCCAAAACCCGATATTCATCCCAAGTGGTATCCCGATGCCAAAGTCTACTGTAACGGTCAAGTAGTTATGACCGTCGGTTCGACAAAGCCAGAACTTCACGTTGATGTCTGGTCTGGCAACCATCCCTTTTTCACAGGCACTCAAAAAATCATCGACACCGAAGGTCGGGTGGAACGCTTCTTGCGTAAATACGGTATGTTGGAAGGCGGCGATAGCCAAGCCAAACCAGCTCCCGGCGGCAAAAATAAAAAGTAGCAGGATAGTCAATTGTCTGTAGTTTGTTGTTTGTAGTTTTTTCTACCGACAACCGACCCCTCCTAATTTTTCACAAACGACAACTGACAACTGACAACTGACTATGGCTGAAACATACCTGCTAAACAAACTAAAATCTGTCGAACAAACCTTCAACGAACTGAACCGGCGTCTGGCAGATCCAGATATCGCCACTGACCCGACCGAGTATCAAAAAGTGGCTAAGGCACGCTCTTCTTTGGAAGAAGTGGTCAACACTTACGATATGTGGAAAACCGCTCAGGAAGAGTTGGTGGGCGCTAAACAAGTTCACAAGGAAGCAAATGGCGATCCAGAGCTGCAAGAAATGGCAGCCCTGGAGGTAGATGAATTGGAGTCCAAAATAGAAGAGTTAGAGACTCGCCTGAAAATTTTGCTTTTACCCCGCGATCCCAATGATGAGAAGAATATCATGTTGGAAATTCGCGCAGGCACCGGTGGAGATGAAGCTAGTATTTGGGCGGGTGACTTGCTGCGGATGTACTCGCGGTATGCGGATAGCCAAGGCTGGCGCGTAAAATTGGTGAGCGAGTCGCTGGCAGAAATGGGCGGTTTTAAAGAAGCTGTTCTGGAAATTCAGGGCGGCCAAGTTTACAGCAAGCTGAAATTTGAAGCTGGAGTTCACCGGGTACAACGGGTGCCGGTGACTGAAGCTGGGGGTCGGGTTCATACTTCAACGGCTACTGTGGCGGTGATGCCAGAGGTAGATGATGTGGAAGTGCATATTGACCCGAAGGATATTGAAATGAAGACTGCTCGATCGGGCGGTGCTGGTGGGCAAAATGTCAACAAGGTGGAAACTGCTGTTGATTTGATCCACAAACCTACGGGTATTCGGATTTTCTGTACGGAAGAACGCTCTCAGCTGCAAAATAAAGAGCGGGCTATGCAAATTCTGCGTGCCAAGCTGTATGAAATGAAGCTGCGGGAACAACAGGAGGCGGTGACTTCGATGCGTCGCTCTCAGGTGGGTAGTGGGGAGCGATCGGAAAAGATCCGCACTTACAACTACAAGGATAACCGCGTTACCGATCACCGTTTGGGTCAGAATTACACTCTCACCACTGTTTTGGAAGGTGACATAGAGGCGGTAATTCAAAATTGCATTAGCAAAGACCAGCAGGAACGTTTGGCGGAACTGGCTGCTTCTGGTTCGTAATCATATAAGTGATATTTTGTCAACAGCCTAGCGCGATCTTGTGAGCGAAGAAGCAGGTTTGCGTCTAGGCTGCGTTAATTTGTCGCGCTTTGAGCTGATAGAAGCGCTCTCTCAACTTATCCCAAATCGCATCGGTCATTTCCGGTGGATAGGGGAACCGCAGTAGGTCGTACTCGATGATGTCGCCCAAAGATTCCCATTCTGAGATATTCTGGAGATCGGCAATGAGTTTTTCCACGGCTTGCTGCCAACGGGCAAAACAGCGATAGCTGAAAAAAGAACTGCAAACTTGTCCGGCTTCATTCCAGTAGGATACGCAAACCTGGTGCTGAAGGCAATTTACTTTTTTTATTTCTCTGACCGGGATGTCGAGTGCTTTTAGGGCTACATAAGCTTCATCTTTGGAAATGTTCCACCGTTCGGGGTGGATTTTGCCAGCAGTAGTGAGGCTTTGGCCTTTTGGTTTCCGTTTGGGGGTTTTGCGAGTTGGCATGGTATCGTGGTGAGCGATCGCCCCGTAATCGATCGGTGGGTTTGCTAATTTTGTTAAGCTGTGTCAGCAAGCAAACTTCTTAATTTAAAGTCTAATTACAGAATAAAAGTTATAAGTAACCTTGTCAATATGTAAAGACAAATGTAATATTTGGCAAGTAGACTTTCAGATATAGCTAAATAACGATTAATGTTGTGAACGCAGAAGGGAAGGAAAAGCTAATCGAGGTCATCAAACGGGCGCGTGGGTCTATGAGCCAACGAGCATTTGGCAAGATGTTGGGGGTTTCTGCCACTGCTGTTCAACTTTGGGAAAAAGGGCAGACGATCCCGGATACGGAAAATTTGGCTCAAATTGCGCGTCGAGCAGGCTTCACGATGGAGGAGTTATTTTGTTATCTAGAAGGGAAGCCACTGCCAGAACCTGTCGATCTCACTGTGATGCTCAAGCAAATACAGTGTATGCCTATCAGTCAGGTGGCGGTAATCGTGCGAGCAGGGGTGGATAGAATGGCTACTGCTGCTGAGTCATCAGACGATGAGATAAAAGCTAGTTGAGTTGTGCTGTTATTTTGCTTTGGATAAATATGTCAGAATTGACCAGTTAACTTGTAGATGCGGTAGCCCAGACTTCAAGTCGTGAATATAGAAGGTAGAGAAAAACTGATTAAAATGATCAAAAAGGCTCGTGGCTCGATGAGTCAGCGAGCGTTTGGGAAACTTTTGGGAGTTTCTGCGACGGCTGTTCAGCTGTGGGAAAAGGGTGATACGCTTCCCGACACCGAAAATTTGGCGAAGATAGCCGCCAGATCCGGTTATACTCTGTCAGAGCTACTGGGCTTTTTGGAAGGTAAGCCAGTATCAGAGCCTTCCGAGTTAAACCAGATTCTGAACAAAATCAAAGTCATGCCTCTGGCTCACGTTGCTATGATTAGTAGAGCTGTTGCAGATAGATTCTCTGAAGCTGCTGAGTCATCAGGGGATGAAGCAAAAGCTAGTTAGATGGTGCATAACGATTAACACTGTGAACTACGCGCAGGCTAGGCCAACAAGAGAAAAGGACTGCAAGCCCTACTGGACTTTGGGCTAAAACTTTATAGGGCGGCTTTTATCATCAAGTGCTTTCCAAAACAAATCCATATCATCTGTTTTGAGATGTTGCGCCATGCGATAAACACCAGGTTCTATCGCCTTCTCTGTGGTAGCAAGTTTGATCAATCCCAGCAGCTGCATTGTGACAATTGGATCGATATATTCTGTTTTTACACCTTTCTCATGTTTGGCAAAAAAGTTGATCACAAAACCATGCGCTAACAGCACCAATCTTTTAGAGTGATTTTGAAATCGAATATGATAAATCGTGCCAATATCCTGATGAAGGGACTTACGAATTGAAAGATTGTCTTTAATCTTATACCGAATACATTTAGCTAAACAATCAGCCCACCTATCCGCTTGTACATCATTAAGTCCAATTTTTTGGATGAATTCAGGATATTGCTTCAGTTTTTCTATCATAGCATCAGGTGTTCCCACAGAAGAAAGCACCTGTTCAACTACTCCACGATCGCTGTCTAAAATTAAACATAGTTTCTGCTGATAATATCTCTTGTACCAGGTTAACTGTTGATCAGTATCTATGGTCTTTTCTGAAAGAATCTCTAATAACTCATTCAGAAAAGTAATAGCCTTTTTAAATTCATAATCTTTCGATGAACCACTGACAAGAACAAGTTCATCTACATTACCCCCACTATGCTTTCTGGAAAAAAAAGCATTGATATCCTGTTCATCAACCACAGGCAACCCAGTTATTCCAATTATGGTATCAATGTGGTTCTGAATCAAGCGTGTAACTTTTTTAAAAGATAGTATCTGCTCAGTCACTAATAAAGTGACTTTTTTTGAGCAATTTTGCTTACTAAAGAATTGGCTCATCCCTTGTCTATTGGGTAACAATTCTATTTTCTCAGGAACATACCCAGATTGCTGACAGATGGATTCCCACAGAAGATTCAACTTATTAATTTGCTCCCATAGCATTTGCAAGGGAGATTCTGGACTTGGGAAAGAATTAGTGATAACTAATTCATTAAAAGACTCATGTTTGGAGGATGAAGATAAAAACTCTAGCACCAATTTCTCAATATTCTCATAAGACAATTGAATATTATGCTGACCAAAAGGCAAATCAACAATCACAGGTAAACAAGTGTCTTCCACGAGATATCTACCCAAATTTAAATAATCAACTTTCGTTGCAGCATAGGGAAATCTTTGTCCATCAATTTCTCTAGAAAATGCTCGATCTACGATATCGATAGCGAAAACATTACTTGTACTATTTTGCATTTCTGTCAGTTCTTCAACCAGTCGGGTTCCGATTGCACCATTACCTCCTATAACCGCTACTTTTCGTGTTTCAAATGTGGGCAATCCTAATCTACCTAAAGCTGTTGAAGTTGAATCAATAATTGCTTGTGAAACCCCTTTCGCCTCAAAAATGGTCTTGAGGTCATCGCGTGCTGTGGAGAGTACAGGAAGTAAAGCTTTTCCTTCAAAAGATTCAATAGCTGCCAGATCTCTTCGTTCTCCAGTAACAGTTACTTCAACAGCACCAGTAATGATCTTTTCGTCGATCGCTTGTTCGATCAGAGAATGTAAACGGTGGGTGGAATCTTGATAAATTTGATAAATAAGCGGTATAGCATATCCCCCGTCTTCATAAATCAACAATTTTGTTTTTTCTTGCATACATCGTTGAATGCTGCGAACAAGTTCTGTTTCAACTAAAGTTGTCATTGCAACCATATAGTCTCCATTTGCTGTTGATTCGTCATATAAGGTAGTGAATAACTTTTCGTCAGCATTCTGGAGAAAAGAGGATTGTTTAAAGTCAAATTCATATCGTGTCGGCTCAATTGGATGTTGAATCATCCGTAAACATCGATAGGTTTGACCAGATACGTAGTCTAACATCCTCATGGTCGGCCAGTTGCTTTCACCATAAGGAATCCCAATAAATGTATCAATGTGAAACCCTAATGCACCCAGAGTTTGTAAAGTCATAACCACTTCATGCGTGCGATGATGAATCACTAACAGATGATAAGGATTCCTTTGTTGAAGAGATGATTTTTCAGGTAAATTATCATAAACATGCTGTTGAATCGGCATATTTATGCTTGATATCAAATCTTTAATATGCTTATTAACAGACGATTTATCATCACTCACATAGATAAAAATATTAGCCATTGTGGTTGAAGAGGCTTGATCGTAATGCACACCCTTGACTTCCCAGTGAACAAAGAATGTTTGCTTTTGTGAGTCGTACTGCTTATGTACAACTAAACTGCCAGAGCGTCCTAATGAATCAGGATTATAGATAATTTCAAATAAATTTATCGGAACCTCTTTGTCTAGACAGCTATTACCGATCTGGAAAAAGAGAGTATTCAAAACTATTTCACCTGAAGGAGTTCCTGCTTTGAGAAGATTTTGCAGAACATCAGGTGTGGAGAAAAGCATCAGGTCAATGTCTTCTTTTTCGGGAGAAACATCTAAAATTCGCTGAGAACCAGATAATATAAAATGAGCCCGATCTCTGATAATAAGTTTTTTCTCTAACGGAATGATACCATCAGATTTATGAGACTCTGCATAAATTTCTTCACATAAAAAATAAAGATAATAATTGTCGAGTATTTGCCGAGCGATTAAGGCATTTCTTTCCCGAATTTTATTATATAGGTTAGTTCCAATATTTTGGAAAATTTGATATCCAATTTCCGGATGCTCTTGACTCAGTTTTGTAAATGATTCTTGAGAAATTTGTAATATTTTTACATTCTTTGAAACGCATATTGCTGACTCAGAACTAGGAAATTGATCAATTAATGAAATTTCTCCGAATGATGTTCCCTCTATTTGTTCCGCAACTTTTTGTAATTTAATCGTTCCCTTTTCTACATTTGCCTGGAAAGCTGGATCTATGAAAATATCAACCTTACCTTCCAAGACAATATAAAGAGCGTGATTTTCTGTTCCTTCGTCAAAAATATGTTCACCGTATTGATACTGTTGAATTTCACCAATTTCTAGTATCTTCTGACGCTGTTGTTTGCTCAGTCCTTTCAATATCAGTAGTTGTGTCAAAAGATTTTCAATGTTCATATTTGTGCTGCGTTTTTAGAGGTTATTTTTTTGCTTTTTCAATATAAAATATCGGCTAAAACCATTACTTTACGTGGTATTAGCCCTAAAAAATTCTGAGATTGAAATAGAATTGCCCTTCAGTGAATCTGCGTTCGATCGCTGGTTAGGAGAGGATTAAGTGGTGCAGGTCTGGAGCAATAGAACAGAGGAGTTGTGCTTCTTTGGAAGTGCTATCGAGTAGCTCAAAATTTGCGAATTCAAAACCAGGGGCGACGGAACAACCGACTAAAATGCTATCTTGAATCGGCATAGCTGCTTGCCACATACCTGAAGGGACGACATAGCAGAACTGGTTTTCTTCTGGTGATAATGTAATACGTTGTGGCGGTGACTGAGTACCATCCCAAAGATAGAGATAGAGACCTGCGCCTTGATAGAAATTCCAAACTTCGTCGCCGTTAACCCGATGGAAATGACTTTTTTCCTCTGGATTGAGGGAGAAGTAGATATGGGTGAGAGCGGATCTCAGGGTTGAATCGGCAGTGCTTACGGATGTGTTTGAGCGAAATATCTCATGGTATCTTCCTCCTTCTGGGTGTTCTATCAAATTCAGAGGCTTCATGGTTGTTATTTGCATGAATTTTTAACTAAGTATTAGTTATTAAGCATCAGTATACACTGGACTAAGTATGATGCTTTGTAACTTAATATTACGTAAAGTCTTACGGTTCGCTCATTTGTTAGGGAGTTAGAGAAATTGGGTAATAGAACGTGAGAGGCATACCACTAAAGGGAACAAGGGAGTAGAGAGAGTTGGGTGCAACCCCAACTCTCTCTACTCCAGATCGTGTAGGGTACAAAGCTATGAGCCAAACCCTAAATGTCACCAACGAGCGAGTAGACGATATACCCCTGCTTACTGCATTCCTCAAGGAGATGGGAGTACAATCGTTGCTAGATCGGCACTTTCCCACTACTGGACAGACTTATGCGAGGCGATAAGCTCACGCTTGTTGTTGCCTGTTGTGACCGACTCGCTCGGTTTGGATGAGAGGGGTGGAAATGGCTACTGCTGCTGAGTCATCAGACGATGAGATAAAAGCTAGTTGAGTTCTGCTGTGATTTTGCGATCGCACTCCAGCTGCACCATCCTTTCAACCCTGCGATCGCGCCTGTCTCACCATTGCGATGAGAGTGTGGTGAGCATCTTCGGAATCTTTGAGAACGCGGTCAAATTGAATGCGGACTGGTACAGTAGCATCATTGACTTGCACGGATAAATTCATGCCTTCAGGATCGATAGAAAGCATCTGTGCTGATGTCGCATGAGTTAAACTGCCAAAAGTTTGGGCGTAGATAAGTAGGGCATCTCCATGATCTTCGTTCATGTGGGAGCAGATGCGATCGCTCACTTGAGTAGAAAACGGTTCCGACATAACTGGATTCCCTGGAAACAGTGTAAAAACTTATTTATTTATACTATCTTGATACCTAAAATATAAAATTGCCAACCCCGATCGATACATGGGTTGGCAAAAAGGGGATTGTGTGTGTGTTTGGATGAACGCTGTTAGGGCAATTGCCTAATGGCTGGAAAACCCTTTATTAATGGCTACCTGCACTCGTCCTTCGATGACCCTGACTTGATAAGTTGGTAATTTGACGTTTTCGTCATCGAAACACTGTCCTGTTTGCAGGTTGAAGTTTTGTTTGTAAATTGGGGAAGCAACTTTGGGAATGCCGTTGCGATCGCCTATAATTCCCCGCGATAAAACATAAGCTTTGCTAAACGGATCGTAGTTACCGATCGCGTAAAGATCGGTTCCGTATCCAAGTCGGAAAACTGCTACCTGTTCGCCTGCTACTAAGGCGCAAACGCCAGTATTGGGTGCGATCGCAGACAGAGGGCAGATATTTACCCATGTTGTCATTGTATCGCGAACTGGTAATGCTTGAACCATTTTGTTTCTCCTCTTTTGTTAGCTGTCAGTTGTCAGTTGTAGAGCGGCCATGATTAATAACTAATGCCGCGTCCGTTTTTTTTGAAATCCTCAACAGTTTGCAGTGAAAGTTGGTTAGTTGCCATTGCCTGCAACATACTCAAGGGAAGCGTAAGATGATGCGCCCCTGCTTGCAGAGATGCGGCGGCTTCTTCTGGCGATTTGATGCTAGCGGCGAGAATTTCGGTGTTACTGTTTGCCAAAATGCTTGCCATTTCTCGCACTAAAGCAATACCATCACCTAATAGTTTGGTAGCGCGGTTAACATAGGCGATCGCATATTTTGCCCCCGCCTCTTTTGCCACAGCCGCTTGTGCTGGACTGTAAATTGCGGTCACCGAACAGGTAATTTCCGGAGAGAGGAGGGTAACAGCTTGAAAGCCAACTATTGTAGCCGGAATTTTCAGCACCGTTTGATAACCGATAATCTCAAAAGCCTTGCGACCTTCCTTAACCATTTCATCCAGTTCCGACGATATTAGCTGGTAATAAACCGGGCCATCGGTTAATTTAGCTAGTTCCTTGAGTGTCGTTTCTACTGGTAAATCGGTTTTCGATAAAAGAGTTGGGTTAGTGGTAATTCCTTTTACCCAGCCCAACTCTTTAGCGGTTTGGGCTTCTGAAATAATTGCGGAATCGAGATAAATGGTCATCAGTCTCCCAACCAGTTTGAAATTTGAATCCTGTCACTTATTTCAGCGGGACTTCTGCATTCAACCAATTGAAAAAGCCTTCATTGATTGACTCAGGAGAGATTTCAGCAATTAAATTGGTATAGCTGATGTGCTGGCGGATTACCTCTTCGATCGCTTCTCGATAGCCGGATTGGGTTTTGACAATCAGCACTGTTTCTGGTTCGTCTACGATTTTGCCTTCCCAACGATAAGCACAAGTGATGGGAAACCAATTCGTACAGACAGCTAACTGTTGCTGAAGCAATGCCTGACTAATCTGACGCGCTTCGTCTGAGGTGTTGAGAGTAATGTAGTAAAGTTTCATCGCTATTAATTCGGTGACGCGAAGCTTACCCTAATACATTACCAACCAAGGCTTTCTCGTGTTCCTTAGCAGGACGTTTTTGACCGCGTTCTTCGACATAAGCCAGAGTGGGGTCTGGTTCGTCGGAATTGACGAAGTGACGGAAGCGCTGGAGTTTTTCCGGGTCTTCAATAGTCGCTTTCCATTCGCACTGGTAGGTCTTGACAAGGTATTTCATTTGTGCTTCTAAATCAGCACAAATGCCGAGAGAATCTTCAATAATTACCTGTTTCAGGTATTCGATGCCGCCTTCCAGTTTGTTGAACCAAGTAGCAGTGCGTTCCAATCGGTCAGCGGTGCGGATGTAGAAAATTAAGAAGCGATCGATATAGTTAATCAGCGTTTCTTTGTCAATATCTGCTGCTAGTAATTGCGCGTGCTGCGGCTTCATCCCACCATTACCGCAGACGTACAAATTCCAGCCTTTTTCTGTGGCAATTACCCCAAAGTCTTTACCTTGCGCTTCCGCACACTCGCGGGTGCAACCAGAAACAGCAGATTTTAGTTTGTGAGGAGATCTCAAACCGCGATAGCGCAGTTCTAATTCGATCGCCAAACCAACAGAATCTTGCACGCCAAAGCGACACCAAGTACTACCCACACAAGATTTTACTGTTCGCAACGCCTTACCGTAAGCGTGTCCGGATTCAAATCCCGCATCTACTAATTTCTGCCAAATTAGGGGTAATTGATCCACACGCGCACCAAACAAATCGATGCGCTGTCCGCCAGTAATTTTAGTGTAAAGATTGAACTCCTTGGCAACTTCTCCCAAAGCAATTAGTTTTTCTGGCGTAATTTCTCCCCCCGGCACTCTGGGAACTACCGAGTATGTACCATCCCGCTGAATGTTTGCCAGATAGTAATCGTTTGTATCTTGCAAACTGATATGAGTGGGAGTCAAAACATGATCGTTCCAAGTAGAAGCAAGCATGGAAGCAACGGCAGGTTTGCAAATTTCGCAACCCAATCCTTTACCGTGTTTTTGGAGTAAATCATCAAATGTTTTGATTTGGTGGAATCGCAATAAATGATAGAGTTCTTGACGGGAATAGGGGAAATGTTCGCAGAGATGATTCTTCACCACCAATCCAGCTTTTTTCATCTCCGACTTGAGGATATCCGTTACCAACGGTACGCAACCGCCGCAACCTGTTCCCGCTTTGGTGCATTTTTTGACGCTGCCGATATCGGTGAGTTTGTTTTCGCGAATAGCAGTACAAATTTGCGATTTGCTGACATTATTGCACGAGCAAATTTGGGCTGTATCCGGCAAACTTTCTACTCCCATTGCGGCGACTGCTGATTTGCCTTCTCGTGGTGACATTAGCAAATCTTCGGGATGGGGTGGCAAAGTTATGCCGTTTTGAACAAATTGCAGCAGAGTGCCATAAGCGGAAGCATCGCCTATTAAAATTCCACCTAACAAACGGGTGCCATCTTCGTTGAGTACCAGTTTTTTGTAGATACCTCGAACGTTATCGGTGATGGCGATTTTTTTAGCATTGGGTGTTCTGGCAAAGGCATCTCCGAAGCTGGCTACGTCTACTCCCAATAATTTCAGTTTGGTGGACATATCCGCGCCAGTAAATTTGCTAGTGGTGATATTGTTGAAAATATCTGCTACGACTCCTGCCATTGTGTAGCCTGGTGCGACTAAGCCGTAGATGCGATTTTGATAAAGGGCGCATTCTCCAATAGCGTAAATATCTGGATCTGAAGTTTGGCAATCATCGTTGATGATTATTCCGCCTCTTTCTCCGATTGCCAATCCGCATTGTCTGGCGAGTTCGTCGCGGGGACGAATGCCGGCGGAGAAGAGGATCGTGTCTGTTTCTAATTCGGTGCCATCAGCGAATAGCATTTTGACGATTCTGCCGTTTTTGCTGAGGATTTCTGTGGTAGTTTTATTGGTATGAATGGATATTCCCAGTTCTTCTATTTTATTGCGAAGGATAGCACCACCGACATCATCTATTTGCATTGGCATGAGGCGAGGTGCAAATTCGACGATGTGGGTTTTTAATCCGAGGTTTTGGAGTGCGTTGGCTGCTTCTAATCCTAATAATCCTCCGCCTACAACTACGCCTACTTTGCAGTTTTTGGCGTAGGCGGACATCGCTTCGAGGTCTTCAATTGTCCGATAAACGAAAGTTCCTGTAGCGTTATTTCCTTTAATCGGCGGTACGAAGGGATAGGAACCTGTTGCCAAGACAATTTTGTCGTAGGGAAGTGTTACCCCATTGGCAGAGGTGACGGTTTTTTCTTGCCTGTTAATGGCAACTGCTTTATCGCCGATATGGATTTGAATACCGTTTTCTTGATATAATCCGGGTTCGACTAGAGATAAATCTGCGGCAGTTTTGCCAGAAAAGAAGCTGCTGAGATTAACGCGATCGTAAGCAACGCGAGGTTCTTCGCAGAAGGTTATTAAGTTCCATTTTTGGGTCGCACATGAAGCGATCGCCAGTTCTAAGAACTTGTGACCTACCATGCCGTTGCCGATAACTATGAGATTCTTTTTGGCTATCATGAATTTCTAAAACGCCTATGTTTTAGTTCTCCTTATCAGTCTTATAAACAGCCACTATAGTATTTTGTAAATTTAGATACAAATTTGCTTTGGCTATGCAGAATCGGATCGATCCCTATTTCGTTTTTGCATTTGCTGTGAAAATAGGTGGCTGTTTGAGTGAAAACTTTTACGATTTGAAATTTTTGTAACTTTAGATACGGAAATTCAATAACTATTAGTATATAAATGCTGCCTATTTTGTTTTTGGCTTACAACGTAGGTTGGAAGTGAAGTGCTAGACTACTGGTCTAACTTTATAATCAAGTCGATAATTTTTTGGTTGACCGCTATATTCGTATTTTCCAAACAAAGTTGTCTGGCTTTTTGTAAATCTTCATTGGCTCCTAAATTATCTCCTATTTGAGCGCGAACGACGCCTTTGTTAAAGTAAGCTTCTACGAAGTTAGGATTGAGATTTACTGCGTTGTGAAAATCTGCGATCGCTTCTTCATATTCTCCCATTTTGTAGCGAACTACGCCGCGATTGGAGTAAGCTTCGGCAAATTCCGGATTGAGGGAGAGCGCACAATTAAAATCTGCGATCGCACTTTGGTATTCATCCAGAGTATAGCGAGTTGCACCTCTGCTAGAGTAAGCTGTTGCCAAGTTTGCATTCAAAATTAAAGCGCGATCGAAATCGGCAATTGCTGCTTGGTAATTTCCCATTGTATAGCGAACTGCACCTCGATTTACGTAAGCTTCTGCCAAATTGGGAGATAAGTCGATCGCTCGTTCAAAATCGCTCATTGCTAAATCGTAATTCCCCAGTCTATAGTAAACCACACCCCGACTGGAGTATAACGAAAAGTCCACCTTCAAAGTTAATCCTCGATCGTAATCTGCTAGCGCTTCTTGATAATTTCCCAGAAGTTGCTGCAAACAACCTCGGATGTAATAATGTTCGGCAAAATTCGGTCTTAGATGAATCAACTCTGTGTAATCTGCAATTGCTCCCCGATAATCTTCCATATCGTTGACGCGAACTAAAAATATGCGCGAAGCAGCTAATGAATAATCTGGATTGATGCGAAGTAACAATTTATAATCATCAATTGCTCCTTGATAATCCCCCATTTTTTCGCGGGTATAACCGCGTTCGTAATGAGCATCAATCGAATTCGGTTCGAGCGTCAGCCAGCGGTTATAATCCTCAATTGCGCCTTGATAATTTTCTATTTTTCTGCGAACGCGAGCGCGTTTTTGATAGGCATTAGCATCGTGAGGCTTGGCACTAATTAAACTATTATAATCATCATTAGCTGCTTGGTAATTTTCCAGATTTTCCCAAACATCCGCCCGTTTTTCATAAATATCTATATAATTAGGAGCGAGCCGAAGCAACTGGGTGTAATCATCAATTGCTCCTTGGTAATCTTTTATAAAGTTGCGAGCTTCCGCTCGTTTTTCATAAGCATCGGCATAGTTGGAATCTATTTCAATTGCGCGATCGTAATTTTCGATCGCACCTTCATAATCTAATAATAACAAGCGGCCATTGCCTAACTCATAATGAAGCGGAGCAATTTCTATAGGCTGGATAACTCCTTGAGCAACATCTCCCAAAGCTCCGAAAATATCGCCTTGCTCGAATTTAGATGCGGCTCGATTAAATAGTTCTTCAAAATTCATATAATTTTAGCTCATCAGGACGAATTCACTGATTAATTATCGATGGTTCTTTCGGATTTATGGGTAAAAATGTTCCGTTATATTACAGTTGAGTGTGATGTTGGGTGACGACACGCTCTGAAAGAGAGAGGGAGAGGGAAGAGGGGAAATTTTGACTTTTGAATGAGTGACTTTTATTTTGTCCCGTAGAGACGATCGCCCGCATCTCCAAGTCCGGGTACAATATAACCGTGTTCGTCCAAATAATCATCTATTGCCGCCGTATAGATAGGAACATCGGGATGCTGTTCGTGAAAATGTGCAATTCCTTCTGGTGCGGCTAGCAAACATAAAAACTTGATCGAAAGGGGATTGACTTCCTTAATTCTATCAACAGCAGCAACAGCGGAATTTCCCGTTGCCAACATGGGATCGACAATTAAAACATCTCGCTGTTCGATATCTTGAGGAACCTTAAAATAATATTCAATTGCGACAAGAGTTGTGGGGTCGCGATACAAACCGATATGTCCTACCCGCGCCGAGGGAATTAATTCTAAAATGCCATCCAAAATCCCCTGTCCCGCTCGCATAATCGAGATAATTACCATCTTTTTTTCTGCTGCCAGCATGGGTGCTAACATAGGAGCGATCGGCGTTTTAATTTCTGCGTACCTCAGCGGCAAATCTCGCGTCACCTCATAAGCTAACAACATCCCGATTTCTCTGAGCAAGTTGCGAAATTTTGCCGTACTGGTTTGCGTTTGACGCATTAGCGTCAACTTATGCTGGATTAAGGGATGGTCGATTACGGTAACGTTAGTTGTCATTTCTTATTGGTAGATAGCTTTGGTTTTAGCTTTTCGAGTGATAACGCATTTATCTGAAAATTTCTCACAATACTTCATTCTTCAGCCAGCTTCGCCGCCTGGTATTTTTCAGTCGCTTCTTGGACGACAGCCTTAAGTTCGTCTATATTACAAGGCTTGGTAATTAATTTAAACACCTGAGCCTTTTTCATATTTTCTCCGAGTCCGTCCATTTCCTCGCCGAGTCCGCTGAGAAGAATGCGAATTGTATGGGGAAAACGTTCGAGCGTAGTGGTTAAAAATTCAACACCTGTCATTTCCGGCATGAGATGATCGGAAATAATCACGGCCATTTCACCTTCTCGATCGAGAGTTTGCAGAGCGATGGCAGGACTCTCTGCTTTAAATATTTGAAACTGACGCCGAAACGTCCTGTACATCAAGTCCAGGTTTTCCGGTTCGTCGTCAACCACCATTAGTTTCGGTTTTTCAGACATTTGCAAATTTAACTCGGCTATTTACTAATTTTTAAAACACCGTTCCATCACTTTGTATTTGAATGGGGGGAACGCCACCTTCTCTTAATGATGATGCTATTTTACGTCCGGCACTCCAGGTTCCTCCTTGTAATACTTTCACTAGCGGTAATTCAGCAGGACTCATATTTAGCTTTTGTCTGATGGCGGCGGCAATCCGATCGAGCAAAGCGACGGTTAACGCTCGCCATTCTACAATTATCTCAGATTCGACTGGATAAGGTTCGCGCCACACATCTGGCTGTTTTAACTCAAGGAGTCCCATATCCAAGCACAAACCGCCATTGCGATATTCTGGCAAACCGGTCAGCTCGTCTAGTTCGGTAATTTCTAAACCGATTTCCTGGAGTGGTTCGAGGAGAGAATAAGTTAACCACTGGGAAAGTTTGTGAAACGGCACATAGCGATCGCTTTCATTATCCCCCTGCAAAGATGGATGTATCCACACATCGCCTAAGTTAACGCCTGCGATCGCCAATCTCCCCGGCCAAATTTCCCCCAATCCCTCTAAAACCGCACTCAATACCGTACTTGCCGCCAGTCGATCGTTACTTTTATCCAGCAGGTAATCTACCATATTTCCCGGACGCGGATTCTCTTTGCCAAAAACTGTTACATTTTGAGTTAGCACCTGTCCCAAACGCTGTAATAATTCTAACCTGCCCTCTACACCTACCAAATAATTGTCCGCGCTTACCTGAAATCCTTCTTTTAGCGCTTCTGGGGTCAAATCTTGCAGTTTTTTCGCATCAGCTTGCCAGGGTAAATCTGGGTTACTGGAAAAAACGCCTTGACAAAACATCCGAAAACTCGCTATTGCCAACCCTTCCGAACGACGAAACACCTGTCCGGTTTCTTGTTCCCAATATTGCCAATTTGTACCCGCGCCGGCATCCAGCAAAACACTGATAATTGCTAGATCGAATTTTATTTTAGCTGTTTCTAGAGGTGAGAGTTTTGCCAAAATGCGATCGAGTTCCGTGAGGCGCGAAACCTTACCCACCTCGAAATGTCGCCAGCGACTGTGAAAAGGTATTTCCAGGTTTGGATAATCTTCGCGCATCACTTCTATAACATAGTCGGCGCACTTAGCCAATTTTGTCAAATCTACGCGAAAGTAATGCAGCTTATTTTCGCACGCTAATTTAAAGATGCGATCGCACCTTTCTCGAATCGCCGTCGGAGTTCTCAAATAAGCAATAACTTCTTCTTCCTTCATCATTTTTCAATTTTCCTTTTCCCTTTAACCGCCTGCGACTGAGCGCTTTATCCCGAACTATTTATCGTGTAGCTTAAAATGCTAAAAAGCCCCGCAATAAACTAACATAATATTCTTGGTCAATGGTGACTTGGGTTCCTTATACGTCCATATCCCCGACTTCTTGAAGAAGTCGGGGATATGGGGTGTTATTTATTCCTACTCTTCCAAACCGCGACCCTTAATTCCCGCCAACGAGATCGCATCTGGAACTTCTCCCGGTGTGAAGTAACCGGCTGCTTGTTTAGCGGCGATTTCCACTTTGGCATCATCGGGAATTCGATCTTCAGGAATCGCAATTCTTTCGACTACTTGAATACCAGAATTGACAATCGCGTTATACTTCATATCGCTCATCGAAACCAAGCGATCGATCCTCGTAATTCCCAACCAATGCAACACATCCGGCATTAATTCTTGAAAGCGCATATCTTGAACACCCGCCACACATTCCGTGCGAGCGAAATAGGCATCAGCGCGATCGCCTCCTTCCTGACGTTTGCGAGCATTATAAACCAAAAACTTAGTAACTTCGCCCAAAGCGCGACCTTCTTTCCGGAAATAGACAATTACACCCGCACCGCCTGACTGTGCTGTTTGGATGCAAACTTCAATTCCGTGTACCAAATAAGGACGACAAGTGCAAATATCAGAACCGAACACATCCGAACCGTTGCATTCGTCGTGTATCCGCACCGCCAGCAGTCGATTTGGATCTGTAATTGCCTCCACATCTCCAATTACATAAACAGTAATTCCCCCAATTGGAGGTAAGAAAACGTGCAAATCCGGACGAGTCACCAACTCCGGGAACATTCCACCCGTTTGTTGAAAAAGAATGCGCCGTAAATCGCTTTCCTTAACCTGAAGTCGCTTAGCAATTCCAGGTAAATACCAAACCGGATCTATAGCAACTTTAGTTACTACCAAATTACCATTACTTTTGAGAATTTTACCATCAATTTGTAATTCACCTTTAGCGACTTCATCTAACAATTCCGGCATATTGATGTGAGCTTTGGTGACGGCAATTGTGGGGCGAATATCGTAACCCTGTTCGTAAAATTGGGTGTAAACTTCACCGACAATGGCACCAAAAGGATCGAGAGAGATAATTCGATCGGGATCGGCCCAACTGGGATGTGGCCCGATGCGAACAACGGGAGACGTATTTGTCAAGTCCGGACGGTGATTTGGTTGAAGTGCGCCAGATGCGATCGCCAGTGCGCGATAGACAGCATAAGATCCGGAATGAGTGCCGATCGCATTGCGCTGATTGGCATTAGTTAACGTACCAATAATCGGCCCCCGTTCGATCGGGTCGCTTTTTCCCCAATCTATTGCCGGTTTTTGAGCGGATCTATTGGGATGGGAAGTCAGAACAATATGCTTGTGCTTAGATACTGGTTTTTGGTTATCCATAATTTGCCCGGTCGGTATTTTTAACTTGTAAGGGTAAATAAACTAATATCTTAGCAAGCAAATTTTCTATTTGGCAGTATTCTGCACTGCTAAATTCATAATTGAATAACCCGGTTTCTATGAAAAATGGTGAGTTTCATAGTAGAGACGTTTCATGAAACGTCTCCACTACTTGAGATCAGGCAGTACGGGCGGGTCTATTCACAAACGACACAGCTGCGATCGTCGCTGCCAAAGCCAACATTACGCCTCCTACGAGAGCAAACGTAGGGCCAAGTTTAATTTGTTGGGCAATTGGCTGAATAATAATAGGAGAAAAGAATTGCCCCAAAAACATAGAAGTTGTCAAACCTCCCAGCAATCTTCCCCTAGCGGCGACAGGTGCGATCGCATTCAGCCAAACATTCATGTTGGGAAGCATCAAACCCAATCCCAAACCGGCAACTATTAAACCCAGAACTGCGAAAGCGTAACTATTAGCAAATGAAACAGAGATATACCCCAAACCTATCAGAGGGTACAAACACACGAGAATCATTTGAAAACTGAGACGTGCCTTAATAGTTTTATAGAACAAAGACATCGTTGCACTAGCGAGAGTAGAAGCAGCTATTGCCATCCCTACTTGAGCGCTGCTGACTTGAAAATTCCGCAAATAAAATGGAATTTGCACCGGAATCATGTAGAAAACGACCATCGTCAAAAAAGTCAGCAAGTAGATCGGTAAAAGCGTTTTAATCGGCAACTCAGTATCGGAATCTTCAGCTAAAGTTGATGTATGTCCTGCTGTTCTTTCCGGCTCGGTGATGCTGAATATAACCAGTGGTAAAATGATAAAAGCAGAAAGGTAAATAAAGAATGGCCCCCGCCAGCTTAGACCTGCCAAAAAGCCTCCCAATAACAGGAAAGCCACTCCACCATAGCCCATAAAAGCCGCTTGGGTACCCATAATTTGATTGCGTTGCGGCCCCTGATAGTAATCAGCAATTAGGGTGACGCAAGTCGTCATAATTGCAGCAACTGCCAAACCCAAAAAAGCTCGTCCAATTAACAGCCCAGTCAGAGAACTGAGGACGCAACCAGTACCGCCAGCTATGCCATATAGAAATATCGCCGCCATTAACAAAGGTTTGCGTCCAAATCGGTCGATAATTGCGCCCGCAAAAGGGGCACCCAAACCTGTGAACAATCCAGGCAGAGTCAAGAGAAGTTTAACCCAAAATTCTGAATTGGGTTCGTTGTTAAAAAATTCCTGCATTTGGGGCAAAGCTGGTGAAATTGTCGCACCAGCCATAACAGTCATCGTACTGGCAATCAGCAAAGTGATGAGTTTGAGCATAGGGATTGATCTGTTTCTAATCCTGGGTCATCAGCAGTTTTGCGCGTCAAACTGAGGCAAATTTGTGCTTCAGTCATTCCTTCTATTTTGATTTATAGTGGAATCTATTTAGCAAGCGACATTGGCACAATTTGCTTTATTTTGCCTGAATTAGGATGCCCAACCCACAAAAAGCGGGAAATTTGATTTGTTTTCTGCCTAAGTATCTGCGGATACAAACTGGCCACGATCGTCAATCTAAGATCGACTCCAGCTATATAGATATTCCATGAGCGGGGAATAATATCTTCAGGGCTGAGTATTTAGTTGCCCGCCTAATGTTATAAACTGAGACGATCGCATGAAATTTCATCCACCGCTCATCGGCATCACTACCTCCAGTCAACATCAAACTGCCAGCTTTTGTGTGCGGCGCGAATATGTAGACGCAGTGCGCCTCGCAGGTGGTTTACCCATGCTGCTGACCCCAGGGGAACCCAACCTCGCTACTATCCTGGAATGGGTAGATGGGATTATCTTCTCAGGCGGGGGCGATATTGACCCAGCCGCTTATAACGGCGCAGCCCATCCTAGCATATATAATGTGGACGCAGAACGCGATCGCTTCGAGCTATCCCTAGCCCAACTCGCTCTAGAAACAGATATCCCCATCTTAGGCATCTGTCGCGGTTTAGAAATACTGGTAGTCGCCAGTGGCGGTAAATTGGTAACTCATTTGCCCGACGAATTTGGCGAAACCATCGTCCACCGCGCCGAACAAGCGCGTCCGTGCGAGCATAACGTTCAAATTACCCCAAATAGCCGCCTTGCCACAATAATTGGCCCAGGAGAAGCAAAAATTGTTTCCTGGCACCATCAAGCAGCCAGCACCATCCCACCAGACTGGCGTCTTACCGCCCAAGCATCTGATGGCGTCATCGAAGCATTAGAACATCAACATCATCCGTGGGCTTTAGCACTGCAATGGCATCCCGAACTTTCCCTCAACGACGAACGCCAACAGCGAATTTTCCGCACCTTCGTTGCAGCAGCAGCACATCGAAACGCCGCATTTTCTCAAAAAGCTGGCTGAAGTTCGGTCAGTTGTCAGTGGTGAATTGTAAGTTGTTCTTTACTACTGACCACTGACTGTTGACTGCTGACAACTGTAACAATTTTGTTGCACAGCAACTATTTTGGTCTTCGGGTTATCTAAATTGAGAACAGCAATTTTACCGATACGCGCAATGCTGCTAAAAGATATCCGAGACTATCAAATTTTGTTTTTATCCCTGTTCCTCATCTTGGGCATCGGGACAAGGGACTGGACACTGCGGCCTGAGTTAATTGTAGTTGCGATCGTCACCTGCCTGGTAACCCAATGGCTAGCAGAGCGTGCCACATCCATAGCGCCCTACCTTAAACAGAATATCGCAAATCTGCTGAAGCGATCGGACAATTACCCCCATCAACCCAACTTAAATTTAATCAACCCCCAAAAATCGACCTCACTTCGCAGCGCCGCCATCACCGCATTAAGCCTTTCTCTCTTACTGCGAACCGAACATTACAGCACCATGATTCTCGCCGCATCCCTGGCAATCTTAAGTAAATTTATTTTTCAAATCGGACACAAGCATTTTTTTAACCCCGCCAACTTCGGCATCATTGCAGCTATCACCTTCACCAAAGACGCCTGGGTTTCACCCGGACAATGGGGAGAAGATTGGTGGTATGCACTATTATTTTTAGGCACCGGCGGCATGATATTAAAACGAGTCGGGCGATGGGACACAACCGCAGCTTTTTTAGGTTCCTACGCCTTACTCGAAGCCATTCGCAACCTTTGGCTCGGTTGGACGTGGGACGTATATTTCCACAAGTTAATGAGCGGTTCATTATTGCTGTTTGCCTTATTTATGATTACCGACCCCCGCTCAATTCCCAATGCCAAAATAAGTCGTTTGTTATGGGCAGCCAGCATCGCCCTCCTCACCTTTATTCTGCGTAATTACTTCTTCCTTTCCACCGCAGTATTTTGGGCATTGTTTGCGCTTGCGCCCTCCACAATTATTCTAGATTACCTTTGGACAGCACCCATATTTTCCTGGTCATTTGTCAGGAGTAACTTATCCTTCAGTCGCAGACAACAATTAACAACATAGGATTGCAAGGTGGGCAGTGCCCACCTTACCAAGGGTAACCGAAAAAAAGGAACTTACAATGAAGCCATTTCGTATTTTGATAACTTCACTTATAACATTACTAGCTGTCATTTGCTTTGCCCCTACAGCTTGGGCATTTTGCGGTTTTTATGTCGCCAAAGCAGACAGCAAACTTTACAACAAAGCTTCCCAAGTAATCATTGCCCGCGATGGTAGCAACACTATTTTAACAATGGCAAACGACTATCAAGGAAATGCCAAAGACTTTGCCTTAGTCGTCCCCGTTCCTGTAGTTTTACAACAAGAACAAGTGCGCGTTGGCGACTCCAAAACTATCGAACGTTTAGATGCTTTTAGTGCGCCTCGACTGGTGGAATATGCTGACCCAGACCCTTGTGCAGTTTATGGGACGGAAGGCGGTGTAACAAGAGGAGGGGCAGTAATGACCGCAGCGCCATTAAGAAGGGCTAGAGATGAGGAAAACGCCTTTGGTGTCACCGTCGAATCTCGCTTCAGTGTCGGAGAATACGACATTTTAATTTTAAGCGCTACAGAATCAAATGGTTTGCAAACATGGCTTGTTCGCAACGGCTATAAAATTCCTGCCGGTGCAAGTCAACTGTTGCAACCTTACATCCGGCAAAACATGAAATTCTTCGTTGCCAAAGTCAACCTTGCCGAATTTCAAAAATCCGGTTATCAATATTTGCGACCGCTACAAATAGCCTACGAATCTCCCAAATTTATGCTACCGATTCGTCTGGGTATGGTAAACGCTACCGCAGAACAAGATTTAATTGTTTATATCTTATCGCCAAAAGGACAAGCTGAAGTTACAAATTACCGCACAGTTAAAGTGCCATCAGATGCAGAAATTCCTGTCTTTGTCAAGAAAGAATTTGGCGAATTTTACAAAGCCATGTTTGCTACAGCTTATACTCAAGAAGACAAAAAAGTAGCATTTATGGAATATGCCTGGGATATGAGTAACTGCGACCCTTGTTCGGCAGAACCGTTAAATCAAGAAGAACTGAAACAAGCTGGTGTTTTTTGGCTTACTCCCGCCAGAGGTAATAATGTTTTTATTACCCGCCTTCATGTGCGCTATACCCGCGATAAGTTTCCCGAAGATTTGATGTTCCAAGAAACCGCCAACCGCCAAACATTCCAGGGACGATATATTCTGCGCCATCCTTTTGAAGGAGATGCCAGATGTGAAGCAGGTCAACAATACAAAAAATCTTTAGGTCAAAGATTTGAACAGGAAGCACAGACTTTAGCTAAACTAACCGGATGGAATATCAATGATATTCGCAAAAAGCTTCCCGTTACTCAAAATCAATCGCAACCTTTTTGGCGAAATATTTGGAATTAGTCATTTGTCATCAGTCATTGTTGTAGGGTGCGTTAACGCAGTGTAACGCACCTGACAATAGTCGGAACAAAGCCTTAGTTTTGTTCGGCAAACCTAGCCAATAATTCTGCACGGGATAATTGCAATAACATGGGAGTAAATTCTGCTGGCGGCAATGTCAATATGAGGGGGATAATTGCCGCTAGCTGTTCGTCTAATAACCCAAATCGAACTTGCAGCAAATTTTCTACTATCTGACGCCTTTCTGCCTGAATACCCTGCTGAATACCCTGCTGAATGCCTTCTTGGATAGCTTGTTCGCGGTCTTGTTCGTAAAGTGGTGCTAATCTCATAATTAACTCCCTATCCTCTTCATCTGGAATGTCATTAATTTGCAAGTTTTTCCGTAAGTTATACAGCAGCTTGATGGCGTTGGAACGATAAATATGGATATAGACAAGGCAGAGCCTTGGTATTATCGTTACCAGGATATGCCTGGTAACGATAAATCTACATCTGCGTTAATCTGCGTTCATCTGTCTACATCTGCGGTAAAAAAACAAACCCAAATTCCCAGCCAATTTCCTAATGTTCCCACATCAAAATTTTAAACTGTTCCTCATCAACCCGACCGGAATTATATAGAGTTTCCGCAATTTCCGTTATCGTCAAAGCGGAATGGGCGCGAAAACCTTGTGCCTTCAACCTATCCTTCACACCCTTTTCGTGGTCGATAAACACCACAATATCTTCCACCTTCAATCCCACAGATTGTAACTTACCAGCACCTTCGATCGCACTCTTGCCACTAATCAAAATATCATCCACTACCACAACAGTTTCGCCTGGGTGAAAATTCCCTTCAATTACTTTTTGCGTACCGTGTGCTTTCACCTCTTTACGGGGAAACACCATCGGACGTTCCAAACGCAAAGATAACCCCGTCGCCGTCGGCAAAGAACCATAAGGAATTCCCGCAATTCTGTCGAATTCCAAATCCTTCAATATCTTCGCGTAAGCAGTCAAGACTTGGTGAAATATCTGCGGCTGCGATATGATTTTCCGCAAATCGATATAATAAGGAAAAATCGCCCCCGATGCTTGCTTGTGTTCGCCAAAAATGATGCAGCCGATATCGTAAAGCTGTAAAATTAAATCCCGATGCGGTTCGGATTGCAAGAAACAAACATTCGGCAACCAAACATCGCAAGTGGGATTTGCCTGCACGATTCGCATTCTTTCCTCATTGACTTTATCCCTTAAATCGCGAACGGCGGCGGCGATATCGTGTCCGGGTTCTTCGATAATATTAGGAGGTACTGGTAGCAGCAATCCTTCTCCCTGCTTATCCAAACCTGCGGCTAAAATTGCAGTCAAATCGCGATCGCCTGTATAATCTTCCTGTAACAAAATTAGTCGTTCTGGTGCAGCAGCCCGGATACGAGCTAAAATTTCCGGAGTAGCACCCACTTTCAACCCCAACTGTTCCGGCGTTCCCCAGTTTTTCGCTTCATCGATCAAATGCAGGTAAAAAGGTTGACTCGGCATCGGGTATTCCTGCAACGCCGCCGCGCTAGGATTCGCGTTAGCGCACAGCACGAAGACTGCTTTACCGGGATAAACTAAAAAAGGCGCGACGTGATCCCATCCGGCGTAGGTATTCACTGTTACTGCATCCACACCCCATCGTTCAAAGGCAGTCTTGGCAAACACCGTGCTGGTATAGATATCGCTGTGTTTGGCATCCAGGATAATCGGGATATGTTTGGGAATGCGCTGCAATGTTTGTTCCAGCAGTTTCAGTCCCGATGCGCCCAAAGCTTGGTAGAATCCCAGAATCGGTTTATAAGCGCAGACGAAATCGGATGTTTGTGCGATGATGGTATCCAGCCATTCCCAAAGTTGGGATAGGTCTCCATCCTCATCAATTACCACTTCGTCTAGGTCTGGGTCAAGTCCGACGTAGAGTAAACTTTGGTTGCGCTCGATCGCATAAAGTAATTTATCAAAAAACTGCATCTGGTTTTGCCTTTCTCTGGGATGATATTAGAGAATTTCATAGCACAACATTACAGCGAAAGCAGGTATGTTGTTGCGCTTTAGCGCCCAAGCTCAACAACATACAGGGATGGGCCATTTTTAGGTGGGGGGGAGTGCGATCGAACTATAATAATCTTTAGGCATTTTCGCCCAATGCCATCCAAATACTGCCAGTATATCACTTACAAAGCTATGAAAACATCGCATCAAGTAAACGATATTTTGCAAGCCATATGTGACTTGATTTTGAAGAGCAAAGTGTTACTAACTGATATTGGAACTCACGATGAGGTTTACTAACAGTTTTCAGCCTCAACAATCATCGTAGTTTGTACTAATATCGTTTTATGTTTTCATCCGCCAGAAGCACGTAAGTTTACGAGTTTGCGTTGGCGTAGTTTGCCGTAGGCATATCCGATAGCGGTCGGATACACAACCACCTCTAATTTACTGGAGTGAGTCATAACATAAGAGTGGTTTTGTGAGGAATTGAAGGCTAGGATTGGTCTGAGTGTTGATTTGAGATTTGAGTTATTTTTGTAATGTCTTCGCCTTCAAGAATAGTGTTTCTAAGATTCGCGCCTTCAAGATTCGCGCCTCCAAAATACGCCAGTTCAAGATTCGCGCCTCCAAGATTTGCGCCTTCAAGATTCGCGCCTCCAAGATTTGCCAGTTCAAGATTCGCGCCTCCAAGATTCGCCTCTCTAAGATTCGCGCCTTCAAGATTCGCCTCTCTAAGATTCGCCCCTCGAAGATTGGCCCTTAGAAGATTCGCCTCTCTAAGATTGGTCCCTCTAAGTTTCGCCGCTACAAGATTCGCGCCTTCAAGATTCGCACCTTCAAGATTCGCCCAATACAAATCTTTCCGCAAGAGAACACATTCTCGCAAATCGAAAAAACTAAGGCATTTTAAAAGCAGTAATACGCTTTCAAAATCCGTCCTTTGTCCTTGCAACCTAGAAATCCAAGTACCAAAAGCTTCAGGAGAAGACCATTTAATCTCTGAAATTTCCTCTGTCACTCTCGCACAAGCATTTAACACAACCAACAAAGCTTCTTCCGCATTTCGCGCCTGTCGCATTTCTTCCTGAAAGTTCGGCCTATTTTTTAAACCTTCCATTGGCATTCCATTCACCAACATAAACTCAATCAAGCGGCACAATGTCTTCTGCCAATTAGCAACATCCACAGGATTCTGCAAACGCATTTCATCACAGATGAACTTAAACAGATATTCATCCAATGCCGACAAACCGCATAAAGTCGCCCAATTTACTAAAGCTGTTCGTTCATCCCAACCTTTGCGAAAGTTTTTCTGGCGTTCTTCCAACTCTTCATGGATGAGTTGAACTCCCTGTACGATGCGTTTCGCAGTCAAATACTCACCAAAACTTTTGTGCGTAAACTCAAAAGTTTTTTCGCTTTGTCGTAAATCTCCACTTTCGCGAAAATAAAACGCCGTAAGCAGACGAGTGATACTAGCTTTGCAATTTTCTTGAAAGCTTTGTTGAAAGCGGTCTAAAATTTGTCGAACACCGCTGTTATCGCAATGATTTTCAATTTCTTTGACAGTGGTAGTTCTGCCATCACCATGCCAGCAAGCTAAAGCAATTTCCTCCAGAATCCCGATAAATTCTTCTTTTTTTATTCCTTCAATCACTCGATGTCCGTGCTTTTCATATCCTCGTTCGTAAACTGCCTCTAACAAATCTCCATATATTTGATTCAGGTTAGTATCTTCTGTAAATTGCAACTTACCCCGTTCAATACTGAGGGCAACCAAATAATTTAATAAAGGTTGTACCGTAATATCTAGTAAATTTTCCTTATCTAATTCTGGCGGTAAACCATTGTAATCTTTACCTTTAGCTTTACCATAAAACTGCCACCAAAGCTGCCGTTGGTCTTGTTCTAACAAGTTTCGATTATCCACATACTTTTTATTTTCGTCTTTTCTCTCCTGTGCCGCCACAAAATATGGTAAAATATGCAGGATTTGATGAGCTTCCCGAAATTTGCTGCGGTTCGCCTGCACCACCACTTCCCGTCCGCTAATCAAAACCTGTAAGCGAGTTTCCCGTTGATTAAATTGATTAACTTTAAACCTGACTTCCTCTACAAATTGTTTGGTAACTTCCTCAGCAAATTTACCCTGCATCGATAGTTCATCCAACCCATCAAAAATAATCAGCAAACGCGATTCACCGTTTTCTCTATCCAGGGGATTGTGACACAAAAAGCCATCAAACTGCACGAATTCCCCCACAGCTTTCACCAAATCATCAGAAAGTCGAAAAAGATGCAGGGGAATAAACAAAACCGGAATATCCCCTTTTTCTGCGATTTGTGCGGCAAACATTTTCGCGAAAGAAGACTTGCCGCTACCTGGCCCACCACTAATCAAACGGATGGCATCATCAGATTTAGCTGACTGCAACCAAGTTTCTAATTCGCTATTCAAATCAACGACAACTCGCTCGTATTTTTTCCCATCAATATGTCCTAATTCTGGTTTCCGATTCGACTCGCTTTCAATCTCCCGCTCAAAGTATGCTCTCAACGGTACATACACTTGTTTGAGGCTAAAAGATTCCAAAAACATGGGTTCATCTACGCGCTTTTGCAGCCATGCACGATAACGCAACCAAGCTTGTTCTCGTTCGGTAGCTTGGGTGAATGGTGTATCGAGTTCCTCTTTCAAAATCGCATAATCTTGCGAACGATTTCGCCACTCTTCATTCAGCGCAAACACAAAATAAGCTGGCAAGCGGTTACTGATGTTTTCTGCCTCAAATTTTTTCTCGACAAATTCTTCTAACCATTGAGCAAAACCAGTCTTCGCCGCTTTCAAAATCGCCAAATTACCCGGACGCTGAAAAAAGTCTCTGTCGATAATTAATTCGTCATTTTCCAAACACGAACTTAATTGGTTGTACAATTCCTTAAGTTTGTTTGGCTTTTCCAGTAGCAGTTCTTTATTTTCATCCAGCAAATTCTTTATCGCTTGAATTAAAGACCGCAAAATCAGCAAACCTGCAATTTCTCCCGGTTTTCGTTCTAACCCCAACGATGTCAAAACTTCTAGGCCATTTTCGGCAAGGCTATCCCACTTCAGGAAAGCGCCATTGATAGCAGCTTTACCTAATGCCAAAAATAGCTCTTTCGGTTGTACTTTAATATCTTTTTTAAATTTGGAAACAGGCTTTTCGGCTTTAATCCCAGGTTCGCCAGTCATACGGTTTTTGATTTTGTCAAAAAAAATACCAAGCTGAATCTATTATATGGGATGCGCCAGACCCCTCCCCAACCCCTAAAGGAGCAAGGAGAGGGGCTCTCTGGCTCGCCTTTCCCTCGTAGCCATTTTTTTGATTTGTTGGGTTTCGTACCTCAACCCAACCTACAAAGCTTCCCTAACCCCTGGCCCCGACGCCCGACGCCCTAGTTATATGAAGTTTTGTAAAAACTATTGACGAGCATTTCAGAGGTAGCTTTAATAGTTACAGAGGCTAATGGAGCGTTCCGGAAGCCAAAACCTAAATTTGAGATACCTTCACAAACAGTAATTAGTTAGATAGGGAGAAACTGACATGGCTAGCACCAACTCGACGAACGCGATCGCAAACTTGGGTACAATGCTCAAAAAAACTTACATCCTGGGTATTTTGACGGTAAGCTCGGTGGGAATACTTCCCTTTGCCGCTAAAGCTACGCCTAACCCTTGCTGCCAACCCAGTGGTGGCGATAGCGCTGTTGTTCAGACAAACACCCAACAAGCTAATGTCAGCGGTAAGGGCAATTCAGTCAATCAAAATTCCAATCAGTCAGCTAACGCCTCAAACCCGACGGTTCAGCCAGTCAGAACAGCTCAGAAGCAGCCAGTTCGCGTTCATCCCGTTCGTCGTACCGTTCAACGTCCCGTTCAACGTCCCGTTTGCAATAGCACTTGCAAATAAGGAGATTTAGACTTGGCGCAGCCAGAGATTGACTTTTTTGGCTCTGGTCGTTCGTGGTTCGTTGTCGATGGCCAATAGGGAGACGCGGATCGTACACATCCGTTTCTCCCTCTGAAAAGGCGATCGCTTTTTGCTTTGAAGAGAAGCCGATCGGGAAATTACAGAGTATTTAAGAGGTAAGTAGGCGATCGATCATCAGGGAAGAGGACAGAAATCCTCACTACAAACACTCAGTCGATCGAATTATTTTCTCGATTTAGTCTTGACGCGAAGCCACTCACTCTGTTATCGTTTTTACATCAAGACATATACCTCAAAGCAATATTTCCACCCAAATCATGTACATCGGCTCTTATTACTTTTATTTTTGGCGTAAAGCGGTTCACTGGGAGTGATCCAATCTACGCATTGGAAACGAGCCGGTGAACCGCAGAACAAAATCTGCGGTTTTTGTTTTTTTAAGGACATCTCAAGCACCATGACAGCATCTCTTTCTAGTTGGTTTTACGGCTTTTATTTTTGGCCCAGAAACAGTTCCGGGTAAATAAAGTCGTGCCAACGCACCACCACCCGGAACTGTAAAACGGTTCCGGGTTTTTTGTTAACCACACTTTTTTTAAGGAGAAACTCAAATGTTACACGCACAAACAGAAGCAGACCAACAAACAGTTATCCAAATTTCCGATAACGTCAAAATCGGCGGCAAAGACTTGGTAATTATCGGTGGGCCTTGTACCGTCGAAAGTATGTCCCAGATGGAACAAGTCGCCAGTCACCTGTCCACCGCACCAGTGCAAGCATTACGGGGTGGCGTTTACAAACCGCGTACTTCCCCCTACGCTTTCCAAGGTTTAGGAGTGGAAGGTTTGGAGATTTTAGCAAAAGTTAGTCAGCGCCACAATTTACCAGTAGTTACCGAAGTAATGGCAATTTCTCAAATTGAAACCATAGCTGCCTACGCCGATATGCTGCAAGTAGGCAGTCGCAATATGCAAAACTTCGACCTACTCAAAGCTTTAGGACAAGCAGGCAAACCAATATTACTAAAACGCGGTTTAGCAGCAACTATAGAAGAATTCCTTATGGCAGCGGAATATATTTTAAGTCACGGCAATCCCGATGTCGTACTTTGCGAACGCGGTATTCGCAGTTTCGATAACTATACTCGCAACGTTTTAGATTTAGGTGCAGTCGCCGCCCTCAAACAACTAACTCACCTGCCAGTAATTGTAGACCCCTCTCACGCAGTCGGCAAACGCGAATTAGTTGCACCTTTAGCAAAAGCGGCTATTGCTTGCGGCGCAGATGGACTAATTATCGAATGTCACCCAGAACCGGAAAAGTCTGTTTCCGATGCACGTCAAGCACTTTCTTTAGAAGATATGGTGCAATTAGTTCACAATTTAAGACCAGTAGCAGAAGCAGTCGGCAGGCGCATTCCTTCTCTGAAAAATCAACCTCAACTGATAGCAGCGTAGCAAATAGGATGGGTATTGCTCATCCTATTTTTGTATATTCAGAAACCCGGTTTCTTGAAGAAACCGGGTTTCTGTTTGGCTTATCCTTGAATAACAAACTTTGACAATCTTTGCTATAACTAGCAGAATAGGACTAACAACCCAAAATGACGCTACTCCCATGAACGTATCCCTAACACCCGAACTGGAAAAATTCGTGCAAGAAAAAGTCAAAAGCGGCAGATATCTATCTGCTAGCGAAGTCGTCCGCGAAGCACTGCGACTACTGCAAGAAGAAGACCAAATTCGTCAATTGCGCCTTGAAAACCTACGAAAGGAAATTGCTATTGGTATCGAACAAGCGGATAGAGGAGAAGTTGTTGATGGTAAGGAAGTAATCAAAGAACTTTACGAAAAAATTGAGCGTATCTCCCAGTACGAAAAATGACTTGTCATACAACATCCTGACAATGTTTCATCATAAAAGCTTCGATTTCCGATAGTAAATAACTGAGATAATCATATTCATCTCCCAAGTAAGGTATTAATCTATATTCGGCTCCGATTTTTTCTAAAAAACTTGTCACTTCTTCAGGTGAATCCCTATCTATGACATACCACTTTACTTTACTCATTAAAGGATATATCTCTTCGGCACTTTGAAGATTTTTTAGAGATACGTTAGGTAAATCATTAGGAAAGTTTGCAATTAATGCAGCGCTCACTCCTCTAAATAAAATATTTAAGTTGGCTAAAATATTCCGTTGACTAACAGTTGTTATATGTATGATTAGATTGACATTTTTTTTGCTAAATGTGTAAGATATTACATCTTCACTTAATCCTAGAATGTGCTGTGAAATATATTCAGCCAATTGAGACCTATTTAATTTTTTTAATCCTTTATTAAAATTATCGGCGAACGAGCCATCCCTATTCCTAGATAGAATCGTATGTGTAGAAATTGGCAGTTGGTACGTTTGTGAAATTTCTTCCATATAAAGACTCTGTAAATCTACAGAGATATCGTTTAGCAGAATTTTTATATGAAATTTGTTATTAAGTCTATCAAATAGTATAGAAGTGTCACCGACAAAAGATAAACCAAATTCATCAAATAAAGTATCGCAAAATTCATTATGAGAGAATCCAGCAAGATAAGTAATGAAGTTGCTTTCAGCCGTAGATAAACAAGGTCTTTCGGCAAGAGCTTTTTTCATAACTGCAATAGTAGGTCTTCTACAATTTTCGATAATCTCTAAAAACTGATTACTCATCTTTTTTCGATCGCATTATAAAAGCTTACACCCTCTCCATAATATCCCAAAAGGGAAGGTGCGTTAAGCTAACGCACCCTCCAAAGCTCAGGAGTAGACTTTTGAGGAAAGATGGATTACTATAGAGGATGTCCCTTGCGTACCACATATTGAAGTGGTTAGGAGGCAATGAATGATTGGCACTATTTCTTTCACCACGTTCCCGGTAATTTAGATAAAAGCACTTATCGCATCTTTGAACCAGAGTGGAAAGCAGAGATTTTGCACTGGTTCAGTCGAGAAGATATCCCGAAAGAACAAAAAGAAGAGTTCGTTAAGGCTCTGGTAGATTTCGAGGACGGATGCGGAGATTTTTATCGATATCGAGCTTTTTTACTAGCTTCAGAAGCTTTAGCTTATTTCCCAGAATGCAGTTTGGGTGATGCAATTGTCAAACAGTTGCTCGATTGGAGTTATGTCTACTTTGGCTGGAAGATATTTCCCTTGCGAGTGCGAGATGCAGCAAAAGCAGCTCTGGAATTAACGGACAAACAACGGGTAATTGCTGCTTTTGTTTGCTTTCTCCATAATACTGAAACTCGGCTGGCTTTGCGATGGGCGGCTGAGAAATTGGGAAAACTCGATCCGGGTAACAAAAATGCGATCGCAGCCTTATTGCTACTATTGCAAGTAACTCAGGATTCATCCACGCAAATCAAGGCAATTCGCAGCTTGGGTGAAATTGCTTCTGGGAATGAAATTGCGATCGCTACTTTAATTCACCTTATGCAGACAACGCTGGATAAGAACGTTTGTTACAGAGCGATCGAATCTTTGGGTAAAATAGGTTTTGGCAATCGAACCGCTATTTCTTCCCTCCTCGAATTCTTGCAGATTAACCGAGGCGATAACATTTGTTTTGATGCAGCCAAAGCTTTGTGGCAAATCGATCCAGGTAATCCAGCTGCGATCTCTACTTTAGTAGAGATAATTGCAACTACTAGAAATGGATCTTTAGTTGGGAGGGCTGCTAAATACTTAGTCAAAAGCGATCCTGCGAACCTAGCTGCGGTTGCTGCTTTAAAGGAGAGGATTGAAAGTAGTCAGGATACAGGGCTACTTTTTGTATCTGCTTTTTACTTAGGCGAATTCAATCGAGGCAATAAATTCACCAACTCCACTATAACCCAAATCATTCAAACTACCGAGGATACCTGGACATCCTCTTATATTTATGAAGCATTTGGGATTGAAGCTAAAATTAGCCCGCACAATAAAATTGCGATCGCCGCTTTCTTGCAGATACTGGAAACCACTCAGGATGAATGTAAACGTTTGAGAGCAGCTGAATTACTGTTGCCAATTGACCCTAGCAACGAAATAGCTATCTTCTCTATTTGGCATATATTTGAAACCACCCAGAATGAATGGATGCGTTTGATATGTGCTGAAAGATTGCTACAAATTGAACCGAACAACAGAACTGTAATTACGGCTCTCTACCAGATACTTGAAAGCACTCAGGATGAATGGACAAGTTTGAGAGTGGCTGAGATAATGGTAGAAATTGATGACAATCGTCAAAAAGGGCTTGATGCTTTGGTTCGGCTAATTAAAACTACTCAAGATGGCGGAATCCTACGGTATGCAACTAAAAGTATAGAACGCCTTTACTCAAACAACAAGATTGACAAACCTCTGCTCGATCGAGCTATGTTTAGCCTTGTTGAGTCATTTCAAACTTACAAAGATGATGATTACGAATCCTTGCTATTGTGGATAAGCGATCGCTTATCGCAAATCCTGCCAAGTGACCACTTACCTAAAATCGTCATCATCCTCAAACACTGTCTGGGAGAACAGTTTTACAAGAGCAGTTCTTTTCGCTATGAAGCAGTGTTTAACCTCATCTGGCATTGTGCCGAAAACATAAATTATCCAGCTTTCTATCAAGCTTGGCACAATTATTAGTAATTAGGATGGGCTAAGACTTAGAAACCCGGTTTCTCAGAGAAACCGGGTTTCTTTTGCCTAAGACTTAGACGGAATTGAAGTTGTTCGCGTATTAAGTGGTTATCGGGACTTCGAGGCTATTTTTTCAGGACAGGATAACGGCGAGTAGCAAATAAAGCCAGTAATACTAATTTAATGAAAGCATAAGATAGAGGTCTATTTCAGTAAAAATTAGTTCACTTTTCAATAAGAATTGCATTTCTTCATTTTCGCTCAAACCTACAGGAATCGACAATTTGCAATAGAACTGCTTAAGAATTTCAAACACCTTGAATAGAAGTGTTTCTAACTGAGAGTCTGTTTTCACAGGGCGATCTCTTAAAATTACCAAAAATTGATTGAAATAAACAATAATTTTGCTAATAGTAGAGAAACCAAACAGCATTGCTCCTCCTCTAATACTAGATCCACCGTGCCGAAGTAAACAATTAATAACTTCGGCGTCATTAATTGTTTCTGCTAGCTTGAGCAAAGCCAATTCCAGCTCATTGAGGTATTCATTAAAGTCTTCCAGAAAATAATGAAGGTTTTTAGTTCGCCATTCGGAATTCATAGGTAATTTTGATGGGTGAATGGGTGTATCAGAAACCCGGTTTCTTCAAGAAACCGGGTTTCTTTTAGGAATCTCTACAATTTTATGCTTTCAATTTTGCCAGCACATTCGCTACATTTGTGCCGAGTTGCTGAATTGATTCTTGCTGTTTTGGATCTTTCATTGTGCCATCAGGATTGAATACTTCATAAGCCTTGGGAACCGCTACTTGATCCGGAAGTACAATCACTTTAATATTCTCCAAAATGGCTCGCACATGAACCAAACCGCGCAAACCTCCCAAACCTCCTGGCGAAGCGCTCATAATTGATGCTACCTTACCAATATAAGCAGCTAACATACCTTCTCCGGGAGCGGGACGAGAAGCCCAGTCAATGGCATTTTTGAGAACGGCTGTGATGGAACTGTTATATTCAGGAGAAGCAATCAAAAGTCCGTCATGTTGCAATAATAAATTTTTGAACTTTTGTGCATTTTCAGGCATTCCTTCCGCTTTCTCCAAATCTTCATCAAATATGGGCATAGGGAGATCGCGCAAATCCACGTATGTTACTTCTGCACCCGCTGCACGCGCTCCATTGGCAGCAATTTGAACTAACTGCTTGTTGTAGGAACCAATGCGAGTGCTGCCTGCAAATGCGAGAATTTTGGGCGTGTTAGCCATGATTGCTTGTCCGTTCTAAAGTTTTCTTACTTTGTAGAGGATAGTTGGATTTTAGATTTTAGATTTTAGATTTTAGATTTTTTTTAGCAATAGGATAGGGGCATCTACCATAAACCCCGAATCTAAAATTCTGCATCCAAAATCTAAAATCCCTCATCAACGCTTATTAGTAGGAGTTGGTATTGACTGCTGAAGCTGTCGTACCAGTTGAGGGTTTTGTTGCAATAGCTGAATCAACCCTTGATTTTGTTGTGCCATTTGTTGCACAAGTTGAGGATTTTGTTGTAATTGCTGTATCAGCTGCGGATTTTCTTGTACTAGCTGTTGCACTAACATCTGCACCATCTCTGGATTTTGTAGTAAAAGCTGTTGTGCTTGCTGTACTAGCTGGGGATTTTGCTGGATAACTTGCTGAATCTGTTGCAAATCCAAAGATTCAGCTTGAGCAACTAAAGTGGCATCAGTAGATTTTACACTTTCGGCTCTGACAGCAGCATCAAAAAGCGTTTGTGTGCTGGGAAATACCCAAATCGCACCCGCCAAACTCGCAGTTAGAGCTGCCTGGATCGATCGCATCATAGTTGTCTTGCCAAACAATTGCATCCAGTCTACTCAAAAATTCCTGAGCGGGTGACAAGAAAATCGTCAGTAAAAGCGATCGAAAACCGGATTTCTGGCTTCTTTCGGCAAACAAACCCGGTTTCTCGCACCACAAGAAAACCTATACTAAATCGAACAACAAAACTTCTGCGCCTTTAATTCCTTCGATCGCTACAATACTTTCATCGCTAATCGCTGCGCCATCTCCACCTTTGAGAGGTACACCGTTGAGATTAACTTCTCCCCGCACCACCTGCAACCAAACATGACGCCCTGGTTTAATTTCGTGAACAACCTTTTCTCCCTCCTCCAACAAAGTGGCGTAGAGATTCACATCTTGATGGATGGTAACAGAATTATCCCGACCGTCCCTAGAAGCGACCAAACGCAGTTTACCGCGTTTTTCTTCCGCCGGGTAGTTTTTTTGCTCGTAACCGGGTTGCAAACCTTTTGCATCCGGCAGTATCCAAATTTGCATGAAATGTACTGGCTCTTTTTTGGAATGGTTGTATTCGCTGTGGGCGATACCCGTACCCGCAGTCATCCTTTGCACTTCACCGGGATGAATTACCGAACTGGTGCCGATCGTATCCTTGTGTTCTAGCGCACCATCCAACACATAGGAAATAATCTCCATATCTCGGTGCGGATGGGTTCCAAAACCCATCCCAGGTGCAACTCTGTCTTGGTTAATCACGCGCAGGTGTCGAAATCCCATATATTTGGGATCGTAGTAATCAGCAAACGAGAATGAGTGATAACTATCAAGCCAGCCGTGATTGGCGTGTCCCCGTTCTTCTGACCGACGTATGGTAATCATCTTTTTGCCCTAATTGTTTAATCTTGTGGCGCTATATTCTTACTTTAAAACCTGTAAAGCTAAAATGAAAAGTATGCACTTCAAAGTAAGATACTACCCAAAATGATACTATGGAAGCAATCGAAAGTGACGATCGCCTAACTTGTTCGGTCGAAATCACCCTCAAAGTAATTGGCGGACGCTGGAAAGTCCTGATTTTGCGAGAATTGTTTTTCGGGGTAAAAAGGTTCGGAGAACTGCACCGCGCCTTGCACGGCATCACTCAGAAGATGCTAACCCAGCAGCTGAGGGAGTTAGAACAAGATGGAATAGTCGATCGCCACGTCTACTTGCAAGTTCCACCCAAAGTAGAATATTCGCTGACACCGTTGGGAGAAACGCTCAAACCAATACTCGATTCGATGCACGAATGGGGATTGAAGTATTTGCAAAGCAGATAGAATAAGTGTACTATTTATCACCCAGTACTTAGGCTTTGAAACCGGGTTTCTCTGAAAAATCGTGGGTTTCTCAACTAGATATCCACTCAGAAACCCGGTTTCTGGCTTCGCGGTTTCTTAGTCGATCGAACGCGAGTGAAACCTACCATTTTTCCTAGAAACCGGGTTTCTTTTCGTAAGTCCTATGAGTGTAAAAGAATTCTCCTATCTAGAGCGCCAGTCCAGTAAAATAAATTGACAAAAAGAACGAAATATGTATTATGTAGGGGCGTTCGCGTAGCGTGCCGGAGGCATTAGCATTTGGGCGACAATTTATTGCACAAAACCCAAGATTTTCTGTCATTTCCTGCCGTACCGATAATATTAGTGGAACTCGAAGCGGAAGTTGCCCCACCAATCAGCAAAGAATAATTCTGCGTGAAACTACTGCCCGTATGACCGATATTAATAGTGTAATTACCGACAACAGGCGCATCAATCAGCACCTGCGCCGTATTATCACGATGATTGGCCCCAGTGCGTACAGCCGAGGCAGAAAGATTGGCTGGGTCTAGAGCGCCAGTCCAGTAAAAGAGGTTGACAAAAGAATTAAGGTGTGTATGCCTATATAAACCTCGGCAGGGCGAAGCATTTGGACAGAAAGATCTTGAATTTGAGTTATGAATTGTCACCCAAATGCTGAGCCCCTACACAATATATATTTGCGTCATTAAGTATTCTAATTCTATGTTAGCCGCAACTTGAGCCAATTTACTCAAATCGTTAGGATTCTCTAAATAAGGTATGACCCCTAAAACTAATGTATTTGTCAAAGATTGGATTAAATCAATTGGTGCAAGGTCGGCAATTTCTGCATCCGTAGAAGGTTGAACGCAATTCAGAACGATACCTTTTAAATTAACTTTTGACTGACGCGCTAGAGCAACATTAGCAACTACTTGCGCTAAACAACCCAATTTTATGGGTACTACCAAAACAGTCGGCAATGCCCAATCTCTAGCTAAATCTGCTACTGTTAGTTCGTATGTTACAGGAGAACCCAAACCTCCCAAAGCTTCTACTAATACAAAATCTCGCTGTTTTCGTAAAATTTCTAAAGCTTGCCAAGGTTTTTTTAAATCAACCCAACTACCCTCTTTTTCGGCTGCAATCGGAGGTGCTAGAGGTGCTTGAAAGTGAAGTGGTGTAATTTCTTCTAAAGATTGATTCAGGGAAAATAACTGGCTATACAGTTCGCGATCGCCTACCCCAGTCTGTATGGGTTTGAAAATAGCCAAACGCTCAGCCGATCGGTAAGTTTGCCAATAAGCTGCTAATGCGGCTGTTAAAACAGTTTTTCCGGCGTTTGTATCGGTAGCAGAAATTAAAAGTGCGTTCATTGGTAAGGGACAATTATTAACGATAGACTAACGTATGACTGATAACTAATAGCTAATTCCGCACGCTAATATCAACAGAGAACTGAGTTTCTTTGGTTGACTTTACATCAATTTGATATTCCCCGCTTTCTTCTACTTTTGCCTCCCATTCTCCCAGTCCAGAAGCATTTTCCACCAGTTCACCATTGGGAGAGCGAATATCTAATCTAGCTTCTCCCTTTTGAATTCGCGCACTCAATATCTGACCTTCCCGAATATTAACTAGGTAACGCTTAATTATTTTAGGACTTGTCTGGCCGGAAAAAAGTTGCGTCCCCGTCGCGTCATTAGGAAAATCGATCGGTTCTGCATCAACAAGCGCTTTTGGAGAAGGACTCTGACTCGGCGTCGGCGTGTCTGTGGGTGTGTCTGTGGGTGTGTCTGTGGATGTGTCTGTGGGTGTGTCTGTAGGTGTGTCTGTGGGTGTCGGTGTTGGCGTGTCTGTAGGTGTTGGCGTCGGGGTTGGAGTTGGTTCTGGGTTACTAACGCGCAGGTCTAGATTATACTCACTTTCTGAAACTCCTTTAGCTGTGACAAGTTCGATCGCGTAATCTCCATCAAAAGGAAGTGTACCTTCCCAGCGGGTCACCAGCTTCGATCGCCCATCAACTGGTTCTTCATTTGGGCCCAACACCGTCATCAAAATATTTTTTGCTTTCAGAGAAACTCTTAACTTTTGCCCTTGTTCGCCAGAAATAATGTACTGAACCGTGGCATTCGCTTTCAGCTTGTCTGCAACAGAAAGAGTGTCATCCGCTACCAGGGTGAGACGCTTGCTGTAAGTGACTGGTTCAGGACTGTTTGTGGGAGTAGGACTTTCTAAATTTGTTCCTAATGGCCGATCGGTATTAGAAAATGCCTGTGTTGCAGGTGGCGGCGTGCGCTGAGAAGTTTGCACCAGCAACTGACGGTTGAGGAGATAACTTACCAAAGCCCAAGAACCGACCCCAGCTAATATTGCCAAAATTATGCCCACAAAAGCGACTACCCAAGGATTATCCCAACTAGAGCTATTGGTTGCTGTAGTGACGGGATCGGGTTTCTGAGAGGTCGTTGCGCTTTCTTTTTCTGAAGTTTCCCCAACTTCTACAGATTTTGCAACTCCCGGTCGAGGTTCGGGACGCCCCCCAACGGCCACAGTTTGCATTTGCGAAGTATTGGCAGAGGTCGGCGCATATGCTTGCGGTGGTTTCTGAGTTTGGGGCTGGGGGTTGAGGGCATCAGCTAGCGCCCGCGCCACTTCACGGGCTTCCTGGTAGCGATCGCCCGGTCTGTAACTTAACATTTTATTCAACACTTGCGTCAGCCCCGAATTAATCGGCGGTATCCATCGATACCAATTCCACGTCAGTGTAGCTTCGTCAAATAATACCTGCGGCTCCTGAACAGTCAGCAAAACTATGGCTGTAACGGCAAGAGCGTAGAGGTCGCTGCTGGGGTAAGCTCTGCCAGTTTGGATTTGTTCGAGAGGCGCGTAGCCCATTTTACCTACCATCGTTGCCGGTGGCGTGGAAGAATATTGAAACCGAGTGGCCAATTCTTTGACAACACCGAAGTCAATCAGCACGGGTAGGCGATCGCGATCGCGCAGTATGATATTGTCCGGCGAGATATCTCGGTGAATAATTCCCTTGCCGTGGATATGGTGTAACACTGGCAGCAGTTGCTGTAAAAGCTGCAAAACCTCGCCTTCCGAAAACCTTTTTCCTTGTGCCCTGCGCTCCTTTAGCAACGTGCGATAAGTTTTTCCTTCTACATAATCCTGCACCAAAAACAAGCGCCCATCTTGCTCAAACGTGGCACGGAATTGCGGAATTTGCGCGTGCTGAATCTGGTAAAGTGCGCTAGCCTCTCTTTGGAAAAGTTCTTTGTACTTTTCGACAGAGTAGACCCCCGTTTGAGAAGGAATCAACTCCTTAAGAGCGCACAGTTCGTTAAAGCGCCCCTGGTCTTGTGCCAGATAAGTTCGTCCAAACCCCCCCTGACCTAAAATCTTTGCCAAGCGGTAGCGGTTTTGCAGAACAGTCCCAATGGGAAGCGGTGGTTGCATCGCGGTTTAATGGGTGGGCGCAGGTTAATGTCGAATTTTCTGAGGAGCGAGCATTTTAGATCTATAGTAATAGGTCAAGGCGATACATACCGAAGTACAACTTCTGCTCAGATTTTCCTACAGTAGCTTAACAGTAGCTTAAAGACGCGAGGGAGAGGGGATATCTTGAGCGATCGTAGCGCACGCATAGAAAAAAGCATCTCTGGCTGCGCTTTTAGGTGTGCGTTAACACCTTAGTTATCAAGTGGGTTGCGGGTGACCGGTATATATCCCTTTCTGGCATTAAACCTACTACATCGCTTTTTGAAACCATTTTCGGTCATAAACTTGACGATTTGTGCAATTGCATATTTAAATTAATTTTGCTTAACTGTGAATTCAGAGTTTGCTTATAGAGTCTCTGATTCACTTTATTGTTTACCCATAAGTTTTTTTACTCACCGGATCGAGCTTGCCACCTTTGTGAATCGGTCAATTCATTTAGATAGAACGAGACAAGGGTTTTAATAGCTCGATATTCATGTCATCGGCAAGGATGACTGTTTATTTTTGTTTGTTTGTCTCCCTTTTCTACTGGAACTTGAAGGCGGGCTAAAGGGCACTTTAACCCGAATCTAAGTAATTTAACGGAGAAGGATTAAAGCCGTCTTCAATAAGAGTCTGTTTGCTGGTAAGCAAAGGCTTCCCCAAGAATAAGGCTATTGGAAAACCTCCCGGTTTATGCCTTCAGCAGACTTAATCAACTCGAACAGATCTAAAAGTCATCTCTTAAGCAAAAATTCAGGATATTGTTGGCAAAATAGAATGATAAGATAGCGATGAACACGCTTCGAGGGTCTGCTGTGATCCGCTCTGCTACTTTGACGCTTCAGCCGACACCACCGGTACTCTGCGCTAACAATCGTCTGAGATTGTTTTCTGGCACAGCCAATGTTCCTCTTGCCCAGGAAATAGCTCGTTACCTGGGTATGGACTTAGGGCCGATGATCCATAAGCATTTTGCTGATGGAGAAATTTATATTCAAATTCAGGAATCAATTCGGGGCTGCGATGTTTACCTAATTCAGCCATCTTGCCGCCCGGTAAACGATCACCTGATGGAATTGCTGATCATGATTGATGCCTGTCGTCGCGCTTCGGCAAGGCAAATCACCGCCGTGATTCCATACTACGGGTATGCCCGCGCCGATCGCAAAACAGCAGGGCGAGAGTCAATCACAGCCAAGCTGGTGGCCAACCTAATTACCGAGGCTGGAGCCAATCGCGTTCTGGCAATGGATTTGCACTCAGCCCAAATTCAAGGCTATTTCGATATTCCTTTCGATCACGTTTACGGTTCGCCGGTCATACTCGATTACCTGGCGAGCAAAAATCTCAGCGATATCGTTGTTGTCTCCCCAGATGTGGGTGGCGTAGCAAGAGCTAGGGCATTTGCCAAAAAGCTCGACGATGCGCCATTAGCAATTATCGATAAGCGCCGTCAAGCTCATAACGTCGCCGAAGTTTTGAATGTAATTGGCGATGTGGCTGGCAAAACAGCTGTATTGGTGGACGATATGATCGACACTGGTGGCACCATTACAGAAGGAGCCCGACTGCTTCGTAAAGAAGGAGCGCGTCAAGTTTACGCCTGCGCCACTCACGCTGTATTTTCTCCGCCTGCGATCGAACGGTTATCGAGCGGTGTCTTTGAAGAAGTGATTGTCACCAATACGATTCCGGTTCGCGAGGAACATAACTTTGAACAGCTAACCGTACTTTCAGTGGCAAACGTACTGGGCGAAACTATCTGGCGAATTCACGAAGATAGTTCTGTTAGCAGTATGTTTCATTAATAGGGGTTAGGGGTTAGGGGTTAGGGAAGAGGGGTTAGGGAAGAGGGAAGAGGGAAGAGGGAAGAGGGAAGAGGGAAGAGGGAAGAGGGAAGAGGGAAGAGGGGTTAGGAGTTAGGGAAGAGGGAAGAGGGAAGAGGGAAAGAAAAGACAGAAAAATATTTGCTCCCCCGCTCCCCCGCTCCCCCACTCCCCTGCTCCCCCACTCCCCCGCTCCCCCGCTCCCCCGCTCCCTAACGTTGTTGGCTGCGAGGATCGAGAGCATCCCGCAGTCCATCCCCCAGAAGGTTAAAAGCCAATACTGTCAGGATAATCAGCAACGCAGGCGGCCAAATTAACCAAGGTTGCAGCACCAAAATGGAAGCATTGGTTGCGAGGGACAGCATATTTCCCCAGGAAGGGTCCGGTTGCTGTATTCCGAGTCCGATTAAACTGAGTACTGATTCGGCGGCGATAAAACCAGGAACTGCCAAAGTCGCCGAAATAATCACGTATGTTGCGGTCTGCGGTAAGATGTGACGGATAATAATGTAAATCGGTTTGCCGCCCATAGCCCGTGCTGCTTGTACGAATTCCCGTTCTTTGATGGACAGCACCTGTCCCCGAATTACTCTTGCCAAACCAGCCCAGCTGACAAATGAGATGATTAATGTGATCAGCAGGAATCTCATGGCGCTGCTTATCCCAGCAGGTAGTACCAGGGTGAGGCTAACCAAGAGATAGATGGTGGGAATAGTCATCAGCACTTCCACTAAGCGCATCAAAACGCTATCAATCTTCCCACCGAAGAAACCAGAAATACCACCGAAAAGCATTCCCAAGGGAAAGGAAATCGCCACTCCCACCCAACCGATGCTGAGGCTGATCCTTCCTCCATGCAGCAGACGAGAAAACTGGTCGCGTGCTTGTTCGTCAGTACCTAAAAGGTTGAAGTTAGCTTCGCCAGTCGTGCCGAAAAGATGCCAATTGCAGGGAATTCCCCCAAAAATTTCTACTTCCTCAAATTTAGGCGGTAGTGGCAGGTTCAGCCGAAACAGATAGTAGGTTTGCCCCCGCACAAACAGGCGTAGGGGAGCAGGTTTTTCCCAATCCACAATGAGTTTGCGATCGCCCGTTTCCAAGTCTACCGGCCCTTGAGTTGTAGGATAAACATGAGGCCCGATAAACTTTCCCTCTGGCGTTTTTAGATAAATCTGCGTCGGTGGCAGTAGCGAACCGTTGGGCTGAGACGCATAAGGATCGTAAGGCGCAACAAAATCAGCAGCTATTACTGCCAAATAGAAAACTAACAGTAACAAAGCCCCAAAACGAGCTAAGGGATTATTTTTTAATTTGTGCCACCAGTTCATATCTTGCTATACCTGTTCAATCAATTGCCTTTGCTCCTCCTCAGCCTTTTCGTGTTCTACCACAAACACATTCGAGTACAAGTTAGCAATGATTTGCTTACCTTGCTGCGTTAGCTGTAGATAACGAAGTGCATCTTTAATGTACGGATAAACTCCATGCCAGTAAAATCTAGAATAGTTCCGCCTTAGATCTCCGGGATGACGGTAGCCCAAAGCTTTGTTTACGCCAGTTTCTTCAAACTCGTAGAACAAAGAAGTAATTTTCTTGAGGTAGCGCGGATCGCTCAGTTGGCCGATCAGATCGGCTGCGCGAACCAAACCTGCATAGTTTACCGTATCTTGATGATCTTCTGCCGCCGGAACTGGGAAGCGAGTTAGTTCAATATTACTCTTTATTGTGTAAGCATCAATGAGCTTGTGACCGCCAAAGCGTTCTTCGATAAAGAGTTTTGCTCGGTCTACATGATAAGGTGTAAGACCGGCATCGGAAGCACCAGGAGGGAGACCAACCATACCGCCATCTTTTCCTGTCGCATACAAACAGTCTGCTTCTCTATCTTGACGGCAAACTCCTTTGACATATCCAATGTCATGACATACAAGGGAGATAATAAAGTGCAACCAGTCTTCGCAGGAAACACCTCCCTCGCGGATGTGTTTTCCACGTAAAATCTCCTGTCCGACTAAAGCAACTAGGATCGTGTGTTCGACGTCGTGATAGAGGGCGTCGCTATTAGCGATGTTTTCTAGCGCCATGCTGCCAGCCCACCCAATAATATCTTCGTAATCGGGCTTCCATCCTCCATAGGTACGACGGTAACCCTCCCGAAGCTTTTGTACGAAGGCGTCAATCAGAATTTCTGTGGCATTAAACATCTGGTTACTCGTGGGTGCTGAGTACTAGGTCAGGAGCAAATTGGAAAGTATTAATATTTATTATGTTTGTTATTGTTATCCAATTTAGCGAGAAAAAACACTTGTTAGCGATCGAATATTATGCTACGTGTGGATATGTAGCCGCTACTCAGCATTCCCGTGCAAGTGCGATGCTCGATGTTTGTGCCAAAATGTGCTATTCTTATAAAGAAGTGCGGGTGTAGTTCAGTGGTAGAGCATCTGCTTCCCAAGCAGAGTGTCGAGGGTTCGAATCCCTTCACCCGCTTTAAACGACCGAAGATTTCTCGTTGCTGTGGGGATATTCCGCTCAGGCGACAAGGCTATTTGCGCTTAGTGGTACACATAAGTGGTACACACTGGAACTAAACCTGCTTCTGCAAAGATTAACATTCGATCGCATTGACTGCCAGCCCACCACGAGCGGTTTCTTTATATTTACTGTGCATATCTGCTCCAGTAACACGCATTGTTTGAATCGCCTTGTCCAGAGAAACGATATGCAAACCATCTCCGCGTAAAGCAATACGAGAGGCGTTGATTGCTTTAACAGCCCCCATCGCATTCCTTTCAATGCAAGGTATTTGAACCAGTCCAGCAACGGGATCGCAGGTTAATCCTAAATGGTGTTCCATCGCGATTTCAGCGGCGTTTTCTACTTGCTGTGGAGTTCCTCCCAGTACTTCTGTTAAAGCACCCGCCGCCATTGAACAAGCAACCCCAACTTCTCCTTGACAACCAACATCAGCACCAGAGATGGAGGCGTTTTCTTTATACAAAATTCCAATTGCGCCTGCGGTAAGTAAGAAGTTGACAATGCGATCGATCGTCGCACTAGGGCAAAATCGAATATAGTAGTGTAAAACCGCCGGAATAATACCTGCTGCACCATTGGTGGGTGAGGTTACAACTCTTCCCCCTGCTGCGTTTTCCTCATTAACTGCAATGGCGTAAACATTCACCCAATCGATAATACTAAGTGGGTCAAGTAGACAAGTTTCACCTTTGGCGGATAATTGACGGTATAGTTCTGGAGCGCGACGTTTTACGTTTAAACCTCCCGGTAAAATACCTTCATTTTTGCAGCCGTTTCTCACGCACTCTTGCATCACTTCCCAGATGCGTAACAGTCCTCGTTGCACTTCTTCTTGAGAACGCCAAGACTTCTCATTTTCTAACATCACTTGGCTAATCGATAAACCTTGTTTTTCGCTGATTTCGATCAAATTAGTAGCGCTTGTAAATGGATAGGGAACCTGACTATTATCATCTTGTTTCCTTTGCGTTTCTTCTTCATCGACAATAAAGCCTCCTCCTACTGAATAATAAACTTTTCTAGCGATTTCCTCGCTGACGGCATTGTAGGCTGTGAAGTGCATTCCATTGGGATGAAAAGGGAGGTTTTGCCAGTGAAATAGAAGATGCTCTTTTTCGCAAAAGGCGATGGGTTTCTTTCCCAATAACAATAGTTTTTCTTCAGTACGTATTTTCGCCACTCGTGCGTCAATTAATGCTGTATCAATTAGTTCTGGCGTTTCTCCCTCTAGACCCAACATTACAGCTTTGTCAGTACCGTGGCCTTTTCCAGTTGCAGCGAGAGAACCAAATAGTTCTACCTTAATAGTTTCAGTTGTATCTAAAAGTTTTTTATTCTGGATAAATGTGGCAAATCTTAATGCTGCACGCATTGGGCCGACGGTATGAGAACTGGAAGGCCCAATGCCGATTTTGAATAGTTCAAAAACGCTAATAGCCATAGGAAAAACTCTCAATTATAAATGATAAACGAGATGCAAACTGGTTATTCTTTATAAGGTTTGAGGTTATTGCGAACCAATTATGCTGACAAATTACTTAGCTAGTAATGTCAGTCGCCTCTAAGTCCTATGTTAAATAATTTTTTTAACTATGATGAGTATGTGGTATGCTTATAGTGCGATCGCATATTTCAACAAATCTTTTAACCGTCAGGCTTGCCTGGATTAAGTTAAGAAAAATTAAGTAGCAAAGGAGCTAATGCTCGCGAAGCATAGCTGTTAAGTTTGCCTATATTTTTATAGCAGAGTTCGTCAGAAATTTTGTTAAAAAAACTTAACAAAGGTAGCTGTAAAAAAGCTCGATCGACAACCTTATTATAGCCGGAAAGGGTTGGATGAGGTACACCCCAGAAACCGGGTTTCTTCAACTCCAGAAACCCGGTTTCTTTAAGAAACCGGGTTTCTGAAGAGGGTTTCTTACTCTAATAAAGCGCTACCCTAGAAAAAGCTGCGGCTTGCTGTGGGTGCAAGCAACCAAGTCATGATTTCCGGTAACCGCTTTTGCCAAGAAGTTTCGTGGTGTATTTCGTTTTCTCCCAAGATAAAATGCAACTCCTCTTCGGAATAACCGAGACTTTTCAAACGAGTGTAAAAATCCTTGGTAATTGGCACATAATCTAACCAAATTCCATAAAAAGAATATTGCTCTTTGCTACCGACATAGAGGAGTATTCTTGACCAAAATCCTGTGCGTCTATCCCAGTAGGAAAACATTTGCGTCCCACCTAACATCAAAGCTGGAGACAGACCGCCTATCCTGCCAAAAATTTGCGGATAGGTTTTGCCTAAATACAATGAAATTAATCCGCCCATACTAGACCCCATGAGAGCGGTATTTTGTGAGTCAGATAGGGTGCGGTAAGTTTTATCGATGAAAGGTTTTAAATGATTGATCAGAAATTCTGCTGTTAAACTACCGCGTCCACCCATCCAAGGAGAATATTCTTCCATTCTGTTTGGTAAGTGGTCGATTCCAACAATAATCCAAGGCTCGATAGTTCCTGCCGATGCCAAACGTTCTAGAGTAGTATTAGCGCACCAAGTATCCCAAACAGCAGATTCCGGGTGAGCGAAAATATTCTGTCCGTCGAACATATACAGCACAGGAAAGCGCTTGTCGGGTTGTTGGTCATAAGCATCGGGAGTAAAGATGCGTATGGTGCGGTTAACTTGTTCTGGAAAAGAGTAAAAGTCGCGAATGATGTGGATGTAGCCCATTGTGGTATGGTTATGGTTATGGTTGTATAATACCGAGGGTGTTTGAATATTAAAGCAGATATATTTATAGTTTAATCAATTGCGATCGATCTGTTGATTAAGAAAGTAGTTGCCAAAAAATCGTTGCATGATAATTAGAAGATATAGGACTTACGCAGAGGAGTTAAATGTAGGGTCAATTCATCAATTGATCCTACTAAATATAGAAGTTTTTTATGAGCGACTGCGTAAGTCTTAATATCAACATACTCGGAGTTAAATTGACTGAGCAACCGCACAGGCGATATGCTTCCGGCAAGCTATGCAAAAGTTCTAGCTAGCAAGTTGTAAATTCATCAATCGAGCTACAGTATTTGACGGATTTCATCCAGACTGTTCGCCGTCCTGATTGCTGACTGAATCGCCTCTAATTTTGCCACATCTTGAATTTGACGAATTTCTGGCATGAGTTCTAAACCTTGGATGCCGAATTTCAATTCTAAACCCAAGGCAATACCGGAAAGCAGTCCTTGCTGCATACCCTGCTGCATACCCTGCTGCATACCTTGCTGCATACCTTGCTGCATACCCTGCTGCAAAATTTCTTGATACCAGGGTGATTCCCGTAACACTGCCATATCCCACCTCATGATTTGCTGAACTAGAGGAATTTCTAATACGAAGCTAGCAAAAAAGGCCAGCAGGGGTTCTAAATCGCTTAATTGTCGGTCAGTTCGCAAAACCTCTAAAGCTTGTCGGACTGCGGACTCCTCACTGCCTCCCTTGAGTACGGGTACAAAGGGGATGAGGGAGGGAAGCGATTGTTGAAAGGCTATTTCGGCGTCTACTTCCCAGAGGTTAATTACATGATAGTCTTGACGGGCGGTTAAGCCTCTGAATAGGGACTCGTAGCGGGTGGGAATTACTACTGAAGGTGATGGCGGTAGGATATTAATCAACACCGGATAAGTGGGTTTATTGTAACGTTCTTCTGCCAGTGCTGCATAAGCTCTCATACGCTGAGGCATTTGAGGTTTGTAACGTAACTGTAGTTCGTTGAGTACGAGAAATTCGCCGTCTTGGGGAGTATAGGCGGTTACCAGTACATCACTTTCGCGACTTACCCACTGGAATTCCGAGGTGATGATATCTCGCACTTGGACATCGGGAATTTGGGTTACCCATTGTACCCAACGGTCGGGTGCCAGACTAATCAAGCGTTTGCTGCCGATATCTGCTGGTTTAGGCATAAAATATGGGTTTTATTTTCGATATGGCGATAATTTGCCTTTATAGCAGTTTATGATTAAATGGGCGATCGCACTTGACTACTGCTGTGGTATGTAAGCCGAGAGGAAAATCAGCCATCCCACATACTGAAGCAGATTCGATTGCAATCGATTAATTAAAAAATCCTTAATTATAAGTAATTTTTTATACAACTATTTATAATGATTAAAACCTAAAATAGATGGACTTTAACCATCAAAAGTCTGCTGGAGCAGTGTATCCCTAAATGGGAACCTCTCCAATTTTGCCGCAAATCATTACCTTTTAACCTCCAGTCTTTTGTAAAGTTTTGTGAGAATTACTGACCTTACGCATAAAAATCCAAATCCGATCCTGATAAATAAGCAGAGGCGAGTCTGAGGTCTTGCAGCAAAAGGCTTGGGCGGGCGGGACGCCCACCCCACAAGAGAGAAGAAATAGAGATTCTTTTTTTGTGGGGTGGGGCATAGTTTCTCGTCGCGCTCCTGTCCTGAAACAAATGAATATACCTTTCTTGTGGGGCGGGCGTCCCGCCTGCCCAGAATTAATCAAAGATGTGAGTTGATTCTACTTTAGTGGATTCGGGAAATTTTGCAGAGCGAGAACAGTTAAACCCAGGAGTAAATCTATGACACAACAACCAAAAAATAATCCAATTGTTCAAGATACAACAAGTAGCAATATAGCTAGAATAGAACCTTCAATACCTCCCCATCTGACGCAATCATGGGTAGTTTGGGAGGGAGCCGCAGTAATCCAGACAAACGGGATAAAACTGGACACAGGAGATTTACACGACCTCTTGAAAAAAGAACTTGAATCGCAAAAAGTGCCTATAGATATTTTCTATACTCCTCATGCTTGCTGGATTATAGAAGGTGCAATGGGTGAGGGCAAGATTGATAAGGAGCGACGAGCGAGAGTAGCCGCTATTCTCAAAAATTCCATTTATACCAATATGCAGTTTATTGCGGGAATTGATTATTTAGGTACAGAATGGGCAAATGTCCAAATGATGATGATCGTCCAGCCTGAAAAGCCGCAAGATGCAGGCCCAAGACCTATACGACCAAAAGAAATTAACACCAAACCATTAATTCCAAACGAAGCAATACTCTTAATGATAATTGTTGGTTTAGTATTGATATTTTGGTCAATGCTTGGTAATAATGCACTTTTGTTTTTGCTAGGTTTACTTGGCAGTATTGGCGCGGTCGTACTGCTCATTCAATCTAATAAAAGTTTAATTGATGCTACAACAAAAAATCAACAGAACTTACGTCAGTATGAATATGATGTAGCGGAATGGGAGAGAAGAGTAGCCAAAATTAAGCTAGAAGAAGAGGAATTGAAAAGAAATCGTTTGTCCAGAAGTTTTCAATGGGATGATTTGAGAGTTATGCTTGAAGTAATGAAACAAACAATAGAAAAGATCGTGAAAGAGCAGATGCTTGACAAAGGTGCGAGTGTTAAAGAAACTATCCAATCAACTAAAGATGAACAAATAATTCCTGAAAGTAAGAAAAATTTGTTTGACGAATTTTAGGAATGAAAATATCTTTAGGAGTTTAAAAGTATACTCATGATGATAACTAACACACCTCCGCTCAGCTATTGGAGAGGCTCGGCAATAATGAAAGGACAGCCTCAAGAGGTTGTTCTTTACAAGAACTTTAGCATTAATATCTTTAAATTAAAAGCAGTTCCAGACTTGATAAAAGAAATAGAGAACTTAGATGATTCTGGAAAATTAGCTTTCGTGGTCGGATTACAAAAAGATTTACTTAAAAATCTAGCTTTATTCAGCTACACGCAATTTGATGATTCAAATGGTGAAATTTCATGCGGGTATAGTCTCCGCATAATTTATAAAAAGCCAAGTCAAGGATCTCAGATTTCAACTGAAATATATTTGCTAGCAAGAGTGGCGAGTAATAGTGATCGAGAAATATATTCATTGAAAGAGAACCAAGCAAAATATATAGAAAGTAGTTTGCGATCACAACTCTACAAATTTGGTTTTGACGAACAAAATCAATTTAATTGGCAACCTACATGGCTTAACTATAGTCAGCCACCATACTGTTATGAAATCATTAAAAATGAAGAAGTATTCCAATGGCTGGAAGCAGACAAAAAATATTTTTATTCTCCCGGTAACTTCCAAGCCAATAACCGTAACAACATGATAGCTTTGTACGAACAGCTACAAGCATATAGCGAAGATGTTTGTATTGATATAACTCTCGTTCCCACCACAGTTGAACCTTATGAAAAAAATACAATTTCTCGATATATAGAAGCATTAGCCGTAGCAGCTAGAGGTGTGCACGAAGAAAAAATTAATCCTGATAGCAACGCAAAAAAAGTCAAGTCAGTATACGAAGAAATCACGAAAAAGTATTATTATGGCATAGTATTTCTGTCTAGCTTAAGAGTTTTTTCACCTTCGCAGTACATCTGCCAAAGTGTAGCCAATCAGTTAGCAGCAAGCTGTATCGCAAATACAGTTAATCCAAGATTGATACAAGTAGCTGACAGGAAATATGCAGTACAAACTGCGTTACAAGTAAATGTAAATGACAAAGCTTGTGTGGCCGGAATGTGGGATATAACTGGCAACAAACCGGATGGTTTTCAGGGTGGCCCAGAAACTTTGCGAAGACTGCATCGCCTGATAGATTTGGATGAAGCATCGGCTTTTTTCCGTTTACCGATTCCGATAAATCAAGTTTGTCCCGGCGTTCCGTGTAACAGCAATATAGTATCTAGTAACGAATCTGCAAATCAGTTACCCGAAATAGTTCCCATAGAAGATTTGATTCGGGAACATGGAAAACTGATTACAGAAGATACATATATTGTGGGAATCGATCCCAATGCAAAACCCTGCGTTTCTAATTTAATGAATATCGCTCACCGCTTGATTGCTGGAGTACCGGGTGCTGGGAAAACGAACTTCATCAATTCTGTCATTTATCAGTTTTTGTACGCCAGTCAAAAGATTAAAGCAGAGCGACAAATTTATATTGTCGATTTTCAAGCCGGGTTGTATTTTGAAAGAATCGCTAAGGCTCATCCTAATGTAAAGCTAGTAACGGAATTCGAGCAGTTTTTGGATGTTCTCAATCATCTCATAGAAGTATATAAGAAGAGACGACAAACCCTTCGAGATGAAGATGTTGAAAATTTAAAAGAATTGAGGGAAAAGTGTAATAGTAACGAGCATAGGATAATGTTAGTCATTGATGAAGCAGCATCTATTTTAGATGCCGAGCGCAAAATCAAAGAAAATATTAATAGCGCTTTGCGAACCCTTACTCTTAAAGCTCGTGCTACTGATATTAATATCTTTTTCTGCACTCAACAACCTACTACCGAAGTTATTGAGGGACAAATTTTAAATAATATGGATGAGAGAGTAATTTTTCGAGTCCAATCGACTGTTAGCGTCAGGTTACTGGATGAAGACATAGCAGCAAGTTTACCTGTCAATCCAAAAGGTAGAGCTATTTACAGAGATTTAGGAGGATATGAACCAGAATTGAAAATTGTGGCGACACCTTACGTACCGAAGGATGTTTGGAATAAACCTTTTGGTTAGTTGAAAGTTTTTGAGTAATATTTGGAGGTAGTTTATGGCATTGATAGAGCAAATTGAGGAATTTCAAACAACCATGAATAAGGTGATGGAATTGGTTGAAGAAACCAAAGACTTAGCTGCACAAATAGAAAATTTTTCTATTGGTGAAGCACGGGAAAAAATGAAGGTTATTTTGGATTTGTGTGCTGATGGAATTAAAAATTTGCAGGATGCTACGTCGCAAGCTGAGGACATTCAAAAAATTTTGTGAGGATAAATGAGCATTAAGGAAGAATGCGAATTGCTTCAATCACTTCTGGGCCAAGCTATTAGCTTAATCGCTGAAGCAAAAAGTAGTGCTGACGGTCTGGAAGATTGCGGCTTATCTGAGATGGACGGTCAGATTTCTTCTATCTTGGATATTTGCTCTGAAGGAATGAACTGTCTGAAACAAAGTCAGGAGAAGATAGAATTGATTCAAGGAATGTTTGGCGATCAAACTTTTTCAGCAACGGCTAGTAAAAATGAAAACTTGGCAAATAGCCAGTTAGAAAAAACTATTCAAGATTTGCAAAAATCGATCGATGAAGTGCAATCTTGGGTTCGAGGTAGTTTAAAACAAGCAGTTCAAACTGGTAAAAATTTTCAAACAACTTTAATGATGGTAACAATGCTTTATGGCGGACTGATTACGAAAGGAATGGAAGATTTTGTTGAGCCAATTAAAGAAATAAGCAATAGTGTAGTTGCTCCATTGACATCAAAAAAATCTGGTTTCTCAATTATTAAGGAAACTGAGAATAAAATGCACGAAAAACTTGGTATAGATTCTGAATTTCAAAAGTTGGACACTTCTAGGGAACCAGATAAAAAAAGGAGAAAAAGGGAATCAGAAATATCTGGTGAAGTAAGCAATCAACCTGGAAGCAGTGGAAAAAAATAGATCGAGGTAGAATCATACTATGAATGAAGACCAAGAAAAAAGTAAACTCTGGAAAACTTATTATATAATTTTCGGTGTTATGATAGGCGGGTCTGTGTTAATTGTTAGCGTACAAGCTGCATGGAACGCTATTCAACAGAGTATGTCGCGTCCCGCAGTAGAAAGTAGTCCACCATCTACCAGATCTTCTCCTTCAACCACTTTATCTATTCAACCACCACCACCAAATTCAAACATTTTTACACGAGAGGAAGCTGTAAATGTAATTACGAGATATATGGAAGCGAAGCCAAAAATTTTTGCTCCTCCCTACGATCGGCAACTTGCTGGTAGCCTTACTACAGGTAAAGCTTATGATGATACCACTAAATCTGGTGGACAAATTGACTATCTAAAAGAGCGCAATGCTTGGTATGAATATGGAAAGTATCAAGTCGATCCTACAGGTTACTTTGAAGTTACTGACGGACAAGCACAAATTGAAGTCAGAGTTACCCAAGATTTCTACTATTACGAGTATGGCAAATTGAAAAACTCTTACAATGGTTACTCTAAGGTATATCGATTTACGCTTATTTTAGAAAATGGCACTTGGAAAATAGCAGATAGAAACTCCCTATAAAACAAAGCTGGTTCCTAATTGAATTGGTGATGGCTTTAGAGGTAAAATAAGCCTTATCTTAATACCTGAAATTGTGTGACAGGCAAGATGCCTATCCCACAAGAGGTGCAGATATTATTTCCTAGCGAAATTCATATGCTTTAGCTTGCTGCTTTTATGTTTACTAAGCTTTGATACCTGTGTGTGACAGGCAAGATGCCTGTCCCACAAGAGTTGCAGATATTATTTCCTAGCGAAATTCATATGCTTTAGCTTAATGTTTCCCTGTTCAATTACTTATTTGCCAGAAAAATGGATATTCTTCTGGGGTAGCAGCAAGATTAACTTTCACCGGATTTTGTCTTATATATTCCCACTTTTGAAGAAACTCTTCATTATTTCTAATAATACGGTCATGGCGCTCATCTTGCCAAACTGTGCCAATATGTTTCATCACTTTAGGAATTTGCTTTGAACTATAGCTTTTAATGCTGTGCATAATACTACTAAGCGACCAAAATTCATCCTCTGATTTTGGCAATGGCTGAATTAGTAAATGTGCATGATCTGGCATCACAACTAGGCAGTATATCTTATATCTTTTGTTGTCAAAAAATTTCCAAGCATTGACAACAATTTGTCTAGCTTCTGGAGTTAATTCCAGTTTTTCCCAAGTATTGAAAGTGATAAAATACACTGCTCCATCTAGTTCCCAATGAGGCAACTTTCTTTGGCTAATTTTAAATTTTGGTTCTTTCATTTGAATTTTACTTTGTTAGTTAATTCAGCCTAATCTATTGCTGGTATAAGCAGGCAAGATGCCTGCTCTACAAGAGGAAGCAACTTTTTGTATTTTTGTGGGACAGGCAAGATGCCTGTTCTACAAGAGGAAGCAACTTTTTGTATTTTTGTGGGGCAGGCATCTTGCCTGCCCTACAAGAGGAAGGCATTTTGCCTGCTCATTCCCACAAATAACTTTTAAATATTTGTAGCAAGCAAGATGCTTGCTCTACAAGAAAGAAACAATAAATTTTTTTACTCTTGTGGGGCAGGCATCTTGCCTGCCTCTTGTGGGGTGGGCATCTTGCCTGCCCCATACCGCATACAACCCTCTATTAATCCTTCAACACCCGACACTGGCAAAATCTTTGTCCCCAACTTATCAGCTAATTCCTCAACTGTCATATCATCCAAAAATTTAGTATCCCCATGCTTCAACATCAAAGCTGGCAATAATATCCCATCTCCCAAATCTTTTCCTTGCAAGTTTTCCAGCAAATCTTGACCTGTCAGCAAACCTGTAACTGTAATATTCTGACCCCAATATTTACTTGGGAAAGCTGCCATATTTACCTGCAATCCTTCCACTTGATTGAGTCGTTGCAGAATCGGTTGAAATGCTAGTTCAACTGCGTTTCCCACTACCCAGGTAAATTTTCGCGGTGGGTAAATTTGGGGAGGTAAGTCTTTGGCTAATAACTCAAATTTTTTCAAAAATAGGCGAATTGAACCGACACCATTATCTATTTGTGGATACTCTTCATAGTGGGATTCTGGCGGGAGTTCTTCACCTGCGATTAAAAACCATTCATCGGCTAACCAAACACAATTTGTCCCGTTTTTTTTGCGAAGTTCTGTCTGAAGTTTCTGTACTTGGGAAATTACTTCTCGTGCTTTTGCGGGTGTGACTGGTGTCAGTTCATCTTCTGCTGGGCGAAAGCGGGTTAAACCAACGGGGACAACGGCGACAGATGCGACGGCGGGAACTTCACCTTTGTGGAATTTTGCTAAGTCGCGGAGTGTTGTTTCTAGATGAAGGCTGTCATTAATTCCCGGACAAACAACGATTTGGGCGTGAATTTGCAGACGCCGCTTTTTAAACCAGTTTAGCTGTTCTAAGATTTGTCCGGCGCGAGGATTTTTTAGGAGGCGAATTCGCACTTCTGGTTCTGTGGCGTGAACAGATACGTAGAGTGGAGATAGGCGCATTTGCTCAATGCGATTCCATTCTTTTTGGGTGAGGTTGGTTAGGGTTAAATAGGAGCCGTAAAGGAAGCTGAGTCGATAGTCATCATCTTTAAGATAGAGAGATTTTCGTTTGCCGGGTGGCTGTTGATCGATGAAGCAGAAGGGACAGCGGTTATTGCACTGGATTAAGCCATCGAATAAGGCTGTTTCAAATTCCAATCCCAAGTCTTCGTCGTAGTCTTTCTCAATTTCAATATGATGAGTTTTACCTTTGGTGTCTAATACTTCGAGTTCGAGAAATTCGTCGGCACATAAAAATTTATAGTCGATGAGGTCGCGGGGACGATCGCCATTAATAGAAACGATGCGATCGCCCGCTTCAAACCCTATTTCAGATGCGATCGAGTTGGGGATAACTTTGGTAATTAAGGCAGGACTAATAGTAGTTTCGCTCATAGGTAATTGTCAGTTGTCAGTTGCCAGTTGTCATCAGTCAGATGTTATTCCATTAAGTACTGATTACTGACTATCCTATTAGCTATTTTGCAGTAATCCAGTGCCGATCGCTCCCAAGATGGCCACCCCAAACAACAAGCGATACCAGATAAACACCCAGGTACTCTGCGTTTGCAGGAAGCGCAACAACCAGGCGATCGCTAGATAGGAGAAAATTGCCGCTGAAATGACGCCAACTATTACTGAAATCAGTCCGGCGTCGCCTAAGCCTTGTTTGACGACATCTTTTAGTTCAACCAATCCAGCTAAGGTAATGGCCGGTATACCTAACAAAAAGGAAAAACGCGCCGCCGTCCCTCGTTCTAAACCCATGAATAACCCAGCTGTCAGGGTGGAACCGGATCTCGATACACCGGGAACCAATGCCATTGCCTCAGCTAATCCCATTAATATCCCATCTCTGACTCCCAAGGTGTTAAATTTGCGCTTGCGCTTTCCCAGTTTTTCTGCAATGCCCAGCAACACGGACATGACGATCGAGGCTGTGGCGATCGCTGCTAAACTCCGCACGGGTGAGTTATCAAAGTCGGGAATCAGGATTTTAATCAGCAACCCGAAGAAAACAATCGGTATGGTTCCCAGAATAATTCCCAACCCGATTTGAAAGTCTTGGGAATCGTAATTTTTGGTGACGATCGCTTCTATAACACCAATTGTGATATTTGTCAAGTCTCGCCAGAAGTACCACAACACGGCGGCAATACTACCCAGTTGGATTACGGCTGTAAAGGCGACACCGGGATCTCCCCACCCCAGCACTACAGGTACGACTTTAAGATGAGCCGTACTGCTGATGGGCAAAAACTCGGTTAAGCCTTGCACTATACCTAATACGATCGCCTGAAATATATTTACCTGTGCAGCTGGTGGAGTCGCTGCTTTTTCAAGTGTCGCCGCCACTGAGAGATGTGTGCCCAGAGCGTTTAGAAATAAAGCTAAAAGAGTGCTGGCAGAACTTGTGCCAGCAAAGGTGAAAAGTTGATGTTTTGATAAACCCATATTTTCTTCTCTGCACACGCGATCGAGCATAGCCTATCTGGGGAGTAGGTAGCTGCTAGTTGTTCATACCCCTATCCCTACTACCAAGTACTCTATTCCCAATCCTGAGAAACTACGATAAAATAAAAAAATGCCCCTGGGGGGGATATTTTTTGTGATATCTTTAATAAGATAAACTTTAGTTACAAAAATTAATAAGACTTTGTTTAACGATACCTTGTCTACCTTGACATCTGTACCCGCTTCTGTATCGCCAGCCCAATCTGGTGAAAGCTATGCCGCGACTTTCCGGTGGCGAATCGGTTCCAAGAGAGCCTGGTTGCTTTTCGGGGCGGCTTCGTTTCTAGTTTCAATACCTGTGTTCGCTCAAGCGCCGTTAGTGCGCCTGCTGCCAGTGCTGAGTTTACTCTTAACTGCGGGCTGGGTGGGATTGAGTTTCGGGCTGATGAGGCGTCGGGAAACCCAAATATGGGGAGACTTGCTGCTGGGATTCAGCTGGAGTTGGTTAGCGGGATCGATTTATTGGGGCTGGTGGCGCTGGGAGCCGCTGATCCATCTGCCGATCGAAGCCATTTGTCTGCCGTTAGCGCTTTGGTGTGCGGGGCGGAACATCTGGAAAGTGGGTAGCTTATTTTATTTAGGTTCCCTGTTTGGCACAGCGGTGACAGACATATACTTTTACGCAGTCGATCTGATCCCTTCCTGGCGACAGTTAATGCAGGTAGACCCAGCGTTAGCGACTCCAATTTTACAAAATGCGATCGCGCAGGTGCAGACACCTTGGGGGATCGCATGGGCAGGAGCACTTGCTGCTGTTCTTTTAGTGGCGGGTACTTTACCCTTACGCTTTGGGCAGCTACACTGGTGGGCGTTTAGTGGAGCAGTGTTGAGTACAATTTTTGTAGATAGCCTGTTTTGGTTAGTCGCCTCAGCCGCCTGAGCGAGCTTTTCTTGCTAAAAGAATCGCTCTTAGGAGGTATGACAGACACTTTAGATACCTTAATTGCTATCGACGTTTGAGACTCTGACTGGCTCTTCGTCGCTTCTTTTATCTGTGGTGACGTTGCAACCCACTACTACTCCATATCTTTTACTTCGGACCGATTCCGGGAATCGCTATCTTCCATTAGTGGGCAGTCATTGCTGGACTATCGGTCGCAGCGATGACAACAATTTTGTGATACCCGATCGCTGGATTTCTCGTAACCATGCGATGTTACAAAGTATGGAAACCGGGGAATTTTATCTCATCGATCTTGGTAGTCGCAATGGCTCGTTTGTGAATGGGCGACGGGTAAGCGTACCCGTAACCTTGAAGCATGGCGATAACCTAACCTTCGGTCAAACTGAATTGGAATTTTTCTCTCCCACCGTCAGCTACCAGGCTAACTCTTCCACCAGTTCGCACTCGGATGAGTTGACGGCGACATCCACATTACACGTTCGCCGTCTGATCTCGGTGATGGTGGTGGATATCCGCGACTTCACCGTTTTAACCAGACAACTTGACGAAAAAATTCTTTCCGAGTTGATCGGTACCTGGTTTCGTCATTCCGGCAGCATTATTCGGGAACACGGCAGCTGGGTGGACAAATATATCGGCGATGCGATCATGGCGGTTTGGTTTCACGGTAGCCGAGGTATCTCCGATCAAGAGATGACCGGCATTTGCAATGCGCTCAGCGATCTCTACAAAATGACGGAGGAGTTACACGCCCAGTATTCTTTACCGTTCCCGTTGCGAATAGGGGCGGGAATTAATACGGGGTATGCGATGGTAGGCAATACGGGAAGTGGCGATCGACCCGACTATACTGCTTTGGGGGATACGGTGAATGCTGCTTTTCGCCTGGAATCTTCCACCAAGGAACTGCACCTGGATGTTGCCTTGGGGGAAACTACTTATAAATATCTGTTGCCATTGGGGATCGAGCAATCTGGTTTCAAGCAATACACTGTCCATCTCAAGGGCTACGATAAGCCGACGCTAACTTACGCAGGCACGTTTGCCAACTTAGATACTTTGTTGCAAACCCAGCCCCAAAATCAATGATACTGTTGGTTTACAACGAAACCATTAGTGTGAAAAACTAAACTTGGCCTGCAAGGGTCTTGTTTTGGAGGGCGATCTCAACGCTCCTACCAATTGCCTGCTTCACTGGTGAGAAAACGTCAAAAGCCAGATAATTATCTTTGTTAGAAGCTGTGTGTGGATGTCCATCTGCTTTTGTAGGGAGGTTTTTATTCATGAAACGATTGCTGCGCTTGCTGATGATGTTTGTGCTGGTATTGGGTTGCTTCGGATGGCTGGGGCAATCTCATGATGCGATGGCGGCTTCTTTGACTGGTGTCGCGTTACGTTCAGCCCCAATATTGGCGGCAGAGACGGGAGAAGTGCTGCGGAATAAGGTTGACGCTAAGCTGGGCGAAATTGGCGGAAAAATTGATTTAAACAACACCAATGTGCGGGCTTTCCGGCAATTCCCCGGATTTTACCCGACGCTGGCTGGGAAAATCGTCCGAAACGCTCCTTATGAAAAAGTTGAGGATGTGTTGGCAATTTCCGGACTGAGCGATCGGCAGAAAGAACTTCTGCAAGCTCGGCTGGATAACTTTACCGTGACGGATATCGAAGCCGCAATGGTAGAAGGAGACGACCGGATTAACAACGGTATCTATCGTTAATTTTCACGCCCGATCGTACAGAGGCTGGAAAGAAACGAGGAATTTCTTTTGTCAAACAAATTTTCCGTGTCTGGGTTGTCTGAGCAGTTGCCAGGATAATTTAAAATTGTAGATTTCAGATTTGAGATGAAATTTCAATCTCAAATCTGGAATTTAAAATTGGCAATGTCCCATTCTCCCATACCCAGCCCTCTAGCTTCTGTCGATCGATATTTTTGGCAAAATGCTAACTAATCTCACCGGTAGATTTAGGGCTACCAAAAGCCCCGCCTTCTTACAAGGCGGGGTAGTTTACTACTGTGGTAGTGGGATTTTTGTAGGAGCCATTTTTGAATTCTTCAGATTTCAGTTCTCTAACCAATCTAGATTTTCCCAGCCAGTTCGATGTTTTGGTAGTTGGGGCGGGTGCGGCTGGGTTATATGCGGCGCTTTGCTTGCCAGACCATTTCCAAGTCGGGTTGATCGGTAAAGATAAATTGCCTCTGTCTGCCAGCGACTGGGCCCAGGGTGGGATTGCAGCTGCGATCGATCCTAGCGATTCGCCGGATTTACACATCGAAGATACAATGCAGGCCGGTGCGGGTCTTTGCGATTTACCTGCTGTGAAGTTTTTGGTAGAGCGGGCACCTGAATGTATCCAGTCACTGGTAAATATGGGTGTGGCATTCGATCGGCATGGGGAGCGGCTGGCCATGACTCTGGAAGCAGCCCACTCTCGTCCCCGCGTACTGCACGCAGCCGATACTACCGGTCGGGCAGTTGTCAGTACTTTGACAGAAAAAGCATTGGCTCGCCCGAATATTCGAGTGATATCGTCAGCTTTTGCGTTTAATTTGTGGATTAACCCGGCCAACGGTCACTGCCAGGGGCTTTGCTTGTTGTACCGAGATCGGGCGATCTGGGTGCGAGCTGGAGCTGTGGTGCTGGCGACTGGGGGCGGGGGTCAGGTATTCGCTCACACTACTAACCCAGGTGTGAGTACTGGGGATGGAGTGGCGATCGCCTACCGTGCTGGTGCGATTTTGCGTGACTTAGAATTTTTCCAATTTCACCCGACCGCCTTAACTAAGACAGCAGCTCCCCGCTTTTTGATCAGCGAAGCGGTGCGAGGAGAAGGTGCCTACTTAGTAGATTCTCAGGGAAACCGCTTTGCTTTCGATTACCATCCTCGTGGCGAACTTGCGCCCAGAGATGTGGTCAGCCGCGCTATTTTCAGTCATTTGCAGCAAAGTGGGGAAGACCGTGTTTGGCTAGATTTGCGACCCATCCCACCTGAGAAAATCCGCCGCCGATTTCCCAATATCATTGAGGTTTGTCAGCGCTGGGGAGTCGATTTGTTCAGCGAAGCGATTCCCGTCACGCCAGCCGCCCACTATTGGATGGGAGGTATTGCTACGGATTTGATGAATCGTACCTCGATTCCTGGGTTGTATGCGCTGGGGGAAACGGCTAGTACTGGTGTCCACGGTGCTAATCGTCTGGCGAGCAATTCGCTGCTGGAATGTATTGTGTTTGCTGCCCAAATGGCCAATCTGGAGATTGGCGACTGGAAAGAAGATCGGCAACTGGAATCTGGGGAAATTTTTTCGCAATCTTCGATCGTCAACGTTTCCGAAAACCTTAGCTCGTCGGTGAGCTTAAAAATATTGCCTTCCCACACGTCAGATATAGAAAAGGTAGAGTGGCTGCGACAAGAGTTACCCCTCTTGATGTGGCAAAGTGCCGGAATTTGTCGTCAGCAGGATGTTTTGGAGGGGGCGATCGCGCAAGTGCAAGTGTGGCGGCAGGAATTTGCGGCTTTGGAGCTAAGTCAATATCTGCTAAATATACAACCCGGTCAGTTAGTTAAATTTACCGAATCGATCGCCGACCTAAAACTGCGGACTTGGGGAGAAACTTATAACTTACTGGATGTTGCGTACTTGATCCTCAAAAGTGCTGCTTTTCGCACAGAAAGTCGAGGCGGTCATTATCGAATAGATTTTCCGCAACCGGACAATAGTTGGCAAGTTCACACGGTTGTGCAAAAAGACAAATGGTGGCAATCTCCACCCGTTACAGTTAGTTAACATCTGTCGGGGAAATAACCGTTCTGGCAAGACCTTACTTAGCGCTAGCGAGTTCCAGAGCCTGTGGAGCTGTCGGGAGCGTCGCATTTTTCTTGGCAGGATGGCTGGTAATTGTAAAACTCCTCTAGCTGAGTTTCCGAGCTGGATAAGAAATCAGTTATCCGATCGGAGGAGGCTGTAGCTAGGCTGATTTCCGGGGTAATTAATAAGCCTCCGACTAATAAAGTTGCCACACCTGCGAAGCTGAAAAAAGTCTTCATAGCAGATCTCTTATCCCATCGATTAACAGTATATTCACTGAATTCAATTTGCTAAGTATATTTACTGTAATTTCATATAATCATTAAATATCCTTCACAGATCTAGGGCGATCGACTAACCAGGATACAAGTAGTGCGATCGCAAATCCGGGTTGATTACCCCCTTTATTGCGATCGGCTGTACAGACGTTTCATTTGGGTGGGTAGAATTTCACAAAAACTCGTATTTGTTTTTACCCTGTTGTTTGGCACGGTACATAGCCGCATCAGCATTTTTAATCAAGGTGTTCATGTCGTCACCGTTGAGAGGGAAGAGGCTGATGCCAATACTTATGGTGACATTAATTGTCTGTCCGTTCAGGACAAAAGGCTGGGTAATGGCGTCGATAATTTTATCAGCAACTATTGTGACGTCTGACACGCTCTTAATTATTGGCAAAATTACGGTAAATTCATCGCCACCCAGCCGGGAGACGGTATCGCTACTCCGTAGACAGTTAGTGAGTCGATCGGCAACGCCTTGTAGCAGCAAGTCACCCATATCGTGTCCTTGAGTGTCGTTGATTTGCTTGAAGCCATCGAGATCGAGAAACAGCAGCGCCAGCAGTCGCTCGTTTTGTGCCGCCCACTCTAATGATTGGCTGAGCTGTTCGTAAAAAAGTTTTCGATTCGGTAAACCGGTAAGACTGTCATGATAAGCTAAATGACGCAACCGATCTTGTGAAAGTTTAAGTTCGGTGTTGTAACGAACCAACTCTGCGGCGGTGCGTTTGAGGTCTTCCTCCAATCGCTTGCGTTCGGTAATATCTCTAATTACTCCAACCAAAAATACGTTGCCAGCTGCATCTGTGTGAAGAGATCTTTTTGTGGCGATAAGATGAGTATTTCCCCGGGCATCTGTGAATCTCTCTTCATTTTCGGTAGGCTTGGCGCTCTGAAAAACTAATTCATCTTGCTGCCAAAAAATGTCGGCTTCGTGGCTGGGAAAAAAATTATAATCTGTCTTTTCAATTAAAGTGTTGAAGGGATACCCCAGGAATTGACAGTAAGCTTGATTCAAAACAATCCATCGGTGTTGTTTGTCTTTGACGAAGACGGGATCGGGAATGGCGTTGATTACGTTTTGTAAAAATTCTTTAGAGCGCTTCAATTCTTCTTTCAATTGGGCAATATAAGCTGTGATTACTGTCGCGGAACCGGCAAGGGCTACCAGGGGAGGAATGACTGGTATCCACCAATAAGCCAAGAAAGCCAAGTAGGCACAGGCGATGAGGCTGTTTCCTGCCAGGAGGAGAATTAAGATAGAGCGAGCCACTGAACGCGATCGCCAGATTAAAATTGCTCCTAGCCAAGACCAAACCAAAATCCAAAGCCATTCGATCGGATCTGACCAAACGGCGATCGTTCCTTGTCCGGACTGGGCGGCAGTGAGAATTTGGCCCAGAAAATTGGCTTGCAGTTCGACACCGGGAATAGGCTGGGCGGATTTAACGAGATCGCTGGTGTAAGGAGTATAGAAAAAATCCTTGAGGCTGCTAGCGGTGGAACCGATCAGGACGATGCGATCGCGCACCCAATCCTGGGGTATTTTGTTTTCTAAGACATCCGTCATCGAAACTTTGCGAAAGCCGAGCGATGGTTTGCGAAAGTTACCCAAAATTTGGTAGCCTTTGTCATCTGTTCTCACGTAGCCACCGTCTTTGGACTCAAAGGGCCTAAACACAGTCTTACCCAGTTGCAGATAGTTCGTGCCCTTTGCTGCTTGAGGCTCAATGCCTTCCGCCTTCAGATAAATCAATGCCAGATAGAGGGCAAAACTGGTGTGGAGTTTGTTATCTACCCAGCAATACAGCAGGCTGCGACGCACCTTGCCATCGGCATCAACAACCACGTTGTTGAAACCGACTTGTTTTCGCCGATTAAGGGCGGGCGGGGCTAGTACTCCATCGCTAGTTTTATCTTTGACTTTCTCAATGCCAACTATGTTGGGTATGTTTGCGAACGCCTTCTGTAATTCTGTATGACCGGGTTCTTCAGGTAAATCCCGATAGATATCTAAACCAATAGCGCGGGGTTTTTTCGAGTGCAATTTTTGCAGAAGCTGGGCCATAACTCGATCGGGAATAGGCCAACCGTATTTCTGTAAATTTTCCTCTTCAATGGCCACAATGAGAATGCGATCGTCTACTGGTGGTGAAGGACGCAGGCGAAAAAACCAATCTAAAGCGGCCCATTCCCAAGACTGCAATAACCCTGTGCAGCGCAACAAAATAATACAGACAGCTACAGTAGAGGAGGTGATTAATACCCTACGCTCCAACCATAAGCGTTGCTTGAGTCCTGTCCATAGCTCTATAGAGCTTTTGCTAAGCTGCTTAATCATCCCAGTCGCCCAGTTGCTGGTATCTTTGCCATACCTGACTTTATTAATAACCAATGGTTGTCAAAACGTGGAAGTGCGTAATTGGATGACGAGAGTGAATCTTTCTAGAAGCGGGTCATCTTCTAGCCCACCAAATGGGCCACCCTTACGGATCGCTCTTCTTTATCGTCGATAATGAGTATTTGTGTACTTTTTTTGCGCTATTCAGTAATTCCCTCACTTTCTTCACCATAAGATATATCCAATTGGGAGTATGGAGTGGCGTTGAAGCCTTAACCATCTAAGTATAATCTCTATCTTCATATTAACTTTACAGCAAAATACGTAACTTTATGAAATCTTTAAACTGAGCCAGAAAAGGTTTGCTATTCTCACTAAGTAAGGCTAGTAAATTTACGTAAGCAGTTGCTGTAGGGGCGTTCTATCTACTAGATATAAAAGTTCCTGCTATCTGTGTTACTACTGGGATAGGGCTATGTTAATGGCTTTAGTAAGGCAAGAAACTAGGCTCGCCCTTCATTGTTGGTAACTACCTTGAACAGAAACAACTGTAAGGAAAACGTATCGCGTTCGCAGTATTTGTTGCTGAGGTTGCATCAATGAAGAAAGTAAATATTCTAAATCTACCCATTGACAATGTTTCCCAAGTGGAACTGTTAGATAAACTCCAACTTGGCGGTATTGTGTTCACACCCAATGTAGATCACTTGGTTAAATTGCAAAAGGATGGAGAGTTTTATAAAGCCTATAACAGCGCAACTTATAAAGTTTGCGACAGCCAAATAGTGATGTACGCTTCCAAGTTTCTAGGTACGCCACTAAAAGAAAAAATTTCCGGCTCGGATTTGTTTCCGGCTTTTTACAATCACTATAAAGATGACGATCGAGTGAAAATTTTCTTGTTAGGGGCAGCTGAAGGTGTCGCTAAGAAAGCTCAAGAACGAATCAATAAAACAGTCGGAAGAAAAATAATCGTAGACTCATATTCTCCACCTTTTGGATTTGATAAAAACGAAGAAGAGTGCTGCAAAATAGTGGATATTATTAACAAGTCAGGAGCCACTGTTTTGGCAATAGGAGTTGGGGCACCCAAACAAGAAAAGTGGATCGCAAAGTACAAAGACAAACTGCCAAACATAAAAACATTTTTGGCGATCGGTGCGACGCTTGATTTTGAAGCAGGGAACAAACCAAGATCGCCTCAGTGGATGAGTAATATGGGATTGGAGTGGTTATATAGGCTTTTGTCCGAACCTCAAAGGCTCTGGAAAAGATATTTAGTAGATGACCTTCCTTTTATATGGTTGGTTATTAAGCAGAAACTAAATTCTTACAAACTACCCTTAACAAGGGAAAAAAATATTTACGATTTTGACACGAATTGAATCCAAAGCAAATAAGCTTAGAGGCGATTTTTGGCTATAGAAAGCGATGAGCAATAAGTTTATTTATTGGTTATTTTGGGAATTTACTAAGTAAATTCTTATTGCTTCGCTCATCCATATGGAAACCAATTTCTGTATGGTAATTGTTTGCATCTGAGTTAAATAATCAATAAGCTTGGAGTTACATATGATACCCAATTTTTTTTATTCTGATGCAGAATTTTTACTTATAGGGGAGTTTTTTTATAAAATCATAATTTAATAATTTCATTGTTTTTATTCGATCTTTATATAAAATTCATACAAATTAAATATTTTCTAATATATAATTTGAAAAAATCAACCAAAGAATAATTTTTTAAAAACCTTAGTTGTTAATAAATTTATTGGAGACAAGCCAATGATTCAAAAATCATCTCTGAAAAACAGTTTGTTTACTTACAAGTTAATTCAAATATTTGAAAAAGATTCTGAAAAGTCTAAAGCTGATATAAAGTCTATTTTTTGGAAAGCTTTTGCAGCTATTTTGAGTGCGATAGTTATATGGGAAGCGCTCTTACAAAATACCTTAGAAAAAAGTTCAGGTTCTATAACTCATCCAGTATTAGGCAAAATTGCTAAGCCTGGAATTAACGTCCAAGGAGAAGAAGGATTCAGTAAAACAAAAATCAATAATTTAGGGATGAGGTCTGAAAATATTTTAATTAAAGTCAAAAATGAATATAGAATTTTAGCCTTCGGCGATTCATATACGCGAGCTGTTCAAGTGGCAGATGATAAAACTTACAGTTATTTGCTACAAGACGCTTTAAAAAATAAGTCTCGTTTTAATATTAAAAGTATAAACGCCGGAAGAGACGGTGCTTCGCCAGCATATTACATTCATTTGGCAAGCTTTTACAATTCTGTAATTCAACCGGATGCTGTAGTTGTCCAATTGACAGATCAAGATTTCACCGAAGATATTTTCAACAAGAAAAAAGAATTTTATGTAGTTAAAGACGGAGAAAGTTTTGTAACTGTAAAAAACGCAAATTCTTTAAGTGACGATGCTTTATCGCAAATATTCATACAGAAATTTCCGCAGCTGCGCTTTATGCTGGAATACTCAGTTTTGCGCGTAGGCGGAAAAAATTTACAAAGCTTACTAGGGACAAAAGAAAATAAACTGAGCTTACCCGCATCTAACTCTTCCCAAAAGAAGCTAAAAAACCTATCTCGTTATGAGGCTGTCATAGATTGGACAGTAGAAAAATTCAAGAATAAATATCCAAAAGTAGTAATTCTGTATCTTCCGGATTACAATAACATAAATCAAAATCCTACAGAAATAGAAACAGCTTTGACGAAGTTTACTGCTAAGCATAATGTTGATTTTGTCAACATGAGGCAAGATTTTATTAACTACCATCAAGCACATCACCAACGTGTTCACGGATTTAATAACACTGTACCTGGTACGGGACATATTAATGAAATAGGTCATGAATTAACCGCTAAGCATCTGGCAGAAGTTTTTGAAACGAGGATAATCAAATGATATTTTCGAGCATTGAGTTTTTTATCTTTTTTGCTATAGTACTGCTCTTAATGATATTGATAAGAGCGAATAACATCAAAAGAGCAATACTTTTGGTAGCCAGTTATTACTTCTACGCCTACTGGGATTACAGATTTAGCTTTTTGATGTTGGCTATGACTTTAGTCAACTATTACGTAGGATTAAAAATTGAAGGTAGCCCAAACTCAAAAAGTAAAAACACATGGCTAACAGGAGGTGTGGTATTTAATTTAAGCGTTTTAGGCTTCTTCAAGTATTTCAACTTTTTTATAGGTTCGCTCAATGTTGTTTTAAACAACTTTAATGTCAAACTGCCTTTCTTAGAGATTATCCTGCTGATCGGTATATCATTCATTACATTTGAGGTAATGAGTTACATCATTGATATTTACCGAGGAGTCAACAAGTCAGCGAAAAGTTTTTGGGATTTCGCACTGCTTGTAGCGTTCTTCCCTCATTTAATCGCAGGGCCAATTCTCAAGCCAAAACAGTTTTTGCCGGAAATAGAGAAAGAGGTTGTTATTAAATGGAAAAACATCAGCTATGGGATGCAAATATTCTTGCTAGGTTTAGTTAGGAAAGTGGTGATTGCAGACAGATTAGCAATGTTTGTAGACCCGGTATTTAAAACACCGCAAGATTACAGTTCGATTACAATTTGGTTAGCTGTTGTAGCTTACGCTATGCAAATTTATTGCGATTTCTGCGGTTACACAGACATGGCGATCGGTGTAGCAAAATGCTTGGGTTTTGATGTTCCCAAAAACTTCGATGTACCTTACATTTCCCTAAGCGTTACGGAATTCTGGCGCAGGTGGCACATATCTCTTTCCAATTGGTTGAGAGATTATTTATATATCTCTTTAGGTGGCAATCGGAAAGGCAAAATCAGGCAGTATTGTAACCTTTTAATTGTCATGTTGTTAGGCGGATTGTGGCATGGTGCTAGTTGGAATTTCGTTGTGTGGGGTGGCTTACATGGCGTAGCATTAGCAATCCATAAAATTTATCTGGATTTAGTAGGTAAAAAACCAAAAAATCAACAATCCTATTTGTATAGCTTTGGCGCTTGGTTGCTCACCATAATATTTGTCTTAGTGACATGGGTTTTCTTTAGAGCGACTGACTTTTCTATCTCCTCTCTGATGGTTCAGAAAATGTTCTATCTGACAAACTCAGAAGGAATTAACTGGTTTGCCAGTTCCCTGACTCTGACTGTTCCTATTTTGATTATCTGCGATTATGTGGGAACCCAGTTGAATAAAGGTGTAAGGTTACAGCTAAGCACTTTTAGAGGATTGTTTGTGATGTTCTTTGTCATGCTTGGCTTGCTGTTCTTAGCACCTCAAAATCCCTCTCCGTTTATCTACTTCCAGTTTTAAGTAGTAGGTTTTCCTCCTACCAGCACAAATGAAGAGACAAAAAATTTCTGTTTAATAAGTTCGATCGCTCTTCTCATTCAATCGCCCAGTACTATAAGGGAGCCGATGCCATGTTATTTAACTCATTTGAATTCATTTTTCTGTTTCTGCCCATAACGGTATTAATTTTTTTTATAACGGCGAAACGAAACACTGTTAATAATCACAAGATGGCGATTTTATGGCTGGTTGCCGCTTCCTTCTTTTTCTATGCTTGGTGGAATCCAGCCAACTTGCAATTGCTGATATTTTCGATATTATTCAACTATGCTATCGGCTATTGTTTAAGAAATAATCTGGATATCAAAATCAATAAAAAGTTGCTATTGGCTGGAGGAATTGCGGTCAATATAGCTCTGATTGGATATTTTAAATATGCCAATTTTTTCGCCGATAGTGTTAATCAAATCATCGGGACTAACTTTAAACTAGATCCGATTGTCTTGCCTCTAGCGATATCATTTTTCACATTTGTACAAATTACTTATCTAGTGGACGCTTACCGAGGAGAAACTAAGGAAGATTCATTTTTTAATTACTGCCTTTTCGTTACATTTTTTCCCCATCTGATCGCCGGCCCGATTGTCCATCACAAAGACCTGATGCCCCAGTTTTCTAATAAATCAATTTATAGGTTTAAAGGTGAATATTTGGCTGTAGGGCTGACAATTTTCTTTATGGGGCTGTTTAAAAAAGTTGTCTTTGCCGATCGCATTGCTGTCTACGCTACTCCAGTTTTCGACGCCGCCGCTCAAGGTGTACCTCTGACATTTTTTGAAGCTTGGGCTGGAGTGCTGGCTTATACATTGCAGCTTTACTTCGATTTTTCAGGCTATTCAGATATGGCGATCGGTGCTGCTTATCTGTTTGGGATCAAGCTACCGCTCAACTTTGATTCGCCTTACAAAGCTGTCAATATCATCGATTTTTGGCGGCGGTGGCACATCACTTTGTCTAATTTCTTGCGAGATTATCTTTATATTTCTTTAGGGGGAAATCGCAAGGGAAAATTTCGGCAATATTTAAATCTAACGATCACGATGCTGCTTGGTGGTCTTTGGCACGGTGCTGGTTGGACTTTTGTCCTTTGGGGTGGTTTACACGGAATTTATCTAGTTATTAACCATCAGTGGCGATCGTTCCGTCGCAGCTTGGGTCACGATCTCAACAAGACTCACTGGTTTACGCAAGGAATAAGCTGGCTTGTCACTTTTTTAGCCGTGGTAGTGTCGTGGGTTTTATTTAGGGCAAAAACTCTGGGTGCAGCAACTGCAATTTTAGGCGCAATGATCGGTGGGAATGGAATATCGCTGCCTAGACCTTTGGTAGCAAAATTAGGATTTTTGGAAAGCTTTAGTATGATTAAGTTTAATGGGCTTACGGATACGGTTGATTTACCAGTAGGTTATGTAATCTGCGGAATTGCTTGTCTGTTGTTCATTACTTGGTTTACTCCCAATACTCAGCAGTGGATGGGCAAGTACAATCCCATCACTATAAAGCAAGCTACAGAAAATGCTTCTTTAAGTTGGCGCGATCGCCTCTGGAAAAAGTTACAATGGCAACCCAACCAAATATGGGCGCTGACTGGTACTATTGTGACTGTAATTTCGCTTCTCAGCCTTACACGAGTCAGCGAGTTTTTATATTTTCAGTTCTGAACAGTCAAGCATAAACTCTTGACTCTATTTCCAGCCATAATAAGCTTTGAGTTGCAGCCACAATGATATTTGCCAGAAAAAAGTAAAGTGCAAGACACTTGCTGCCAAAATATCTTTCTTTATGCTTGGAGTACAAAAATGTTCAAATTCTACTTGAAAACATATTTTCTTGTATCAACTACGATTTTATTGATGGCGGGCTTAATTAATTGGGCTGTCGATCCTTTGTGGTATGGAAAAGGAAATCGGATAACGGGAAGAAACTTTTCGTTTAATGAGCGCGTTTCCAAAACTAACTTTTTATTGCAGAGCCAACCGCAAAATTATGATTGTTTAATCTTAGGCAGTTCCAGAGTAACTTTATTGAAAGCTTCCTCATTTCATAAGCATCGCTGTTTTAATTATTCGTTCAGCGCAGGCAGGATTGAAGAGTTTGTGGAATATGCCAAATATGCCAAGTCAAAAGGGCTTAACCCTAAAAAAGTTTATGTTGGGGTCGATGCCTTCAATTTTGATAAAGCAACTCCTCCTCTTGTCGGTGTAGCAGAAATACACCCTCAACCTGTATATCAGGCTTACTTTTCATTAGATGTGTTGCTATTTTCGGCTAGAACAATTCTAGGATTTTCTCCAGACCCGAGATATTACAATCAAAATTTTGAGAGTGAGGTGATTGAAAATACGCCAAAATATAAGCCGGAACTTTACGATCGGGAAAAACCGAGTAGTTGTAATGCTGCCAAGATAGAAGAATATAAAAAATTGAGAAATGTATTTCCTGATGCTGAGTTTGTTGGTTATGTGCCTCCTATATCAGCGTGGAATGTTGTCAATGAAACTTATGGTCGTGGCTTGACAGATTGCGAATTGCAATCTTTCTATAAAGTTTCTAAGATTTTTGGTACTATGTATGATTTTTCAGTGCCTTCGGCTGTGACGGCAGAAGCTAAAAATACCTATGATGGTAGCCACTTCTATCCAGAAATTCAAAATAAAGTCACGGAAGTTCTGCAAGGAAAAACTTCAAACTTCGGTATTCGGATAGATAAATATAGTTTGGCCGAGTATCGGCAGTTTTATAAGATGAGGATCGCAGAATTTTTAAAGAAACAAGGACAGGGAAAACGTTGGCAAGGATAGTAAACCTAGAAACCCGGTTTCTTCAAGAAACCGGGTTTCTCTGTATCTCACTAAACTTGCCGCTATTCACTTCGAGTAGTAATAAATTCCCCTGCCACCAGTGCCAATAAAAACCAATCCGAACTGCTGTTTGCTGGCTGCCATCACTTGGGGATTGTTACCGATCGGCTGGTGGCGATCGCCTATATTCGTCCACGTCTTGCCGCGATCCAGAGAACGAAAAATACCCTCACCCATTCTGGCAATTTTCCCATACAAATAAAGTGCTGGAATTGTGCTTCCCTCTTGCGGTTTGCCAAACGCAAACAGATAAGCTTTTTCTACTCCAGAAATTTTGGAAAAACTTTTGCCAGCATCTGTCGATCGATAAAGTCCCTTCTCATCCAAACTAACCCAAACTTCACCTTTCACCCCCGGCATTGTTTTTAAAGAATGCCACCTATTTTCCCCAACGAGCGGTTTGTATACCACGCTAAAAGATGCGCCTTTGTCGGTGCTGCGATATACGCTATCATTCCAGTAGTAATAAAACGTATTGCCATCCACCGTATCCGCCGCCAGCGACTGCGACCAATTCCAAGGCCCACGAGGGCCATTTGGTAATCCAGAAACAGGTTGCCAGGTAGCGCCGCCATCGATTGTGCGGATAGCTTGACCGCCGCTGATAGTCACCACAAAAACATTCGGATCGGTCGCGGACATGGCTACCCGCATCGGCATTTTATTAGTTGGAAATGAGCCAAATTTCTGCCAGGTTAAACCTCCATCTGTAGAGGTAGTTCCTGAATAAGAATTATTCCAACGATTGCCGCCAACGCGCACTACTTTTAACGGATCTTTTTCGTTGTAAGCAATGCTGTAAGTATCCTGAAAATCGGGGCCGTTACCGCCGAATGTTTTGTCCGGATAACTAGCCAATCCATTGTTATGGTAGAAACCGTCTACATCGGCCAAACCGCTGAGCAACAACGCTCCCTTTGGCGGTGAAACTAAAGCAAATGTGACAATTTCTTCGTGTCCTTTTTGATAGTTAGTCCAAACGACTGGGTTTGTTTTGAGATCGTCGGTGCGCCAGATACCGTACCAATCTGTCAGCCAAACTCTGCCTGTAACTTTGGGGTCAAATTCGATCGCAGATATCCACGCCTGCGATCGCATAATTTTCGTCCACCAAGGAACAGTGCTGTCGATCGTGCGCTTTACGGGTATCCACGTACTTCCAGCATCTACACTTCGGTAGATTTTCGTAGATGGCGACTCTCCCAAAGCGACTACTATCTCATCAGGATTCGCTGGGTTGACGCTCAACCCATTAAACATGGCTTGCGAGTTCTCCGGGGTAATATTGCTCCAAACCCCATTCGCATACTTAGTCACCCCTGGCCCCTTGCCACTGGTAACGTACAGCGTACCGTTGCGACCCGTCGCCATGCGCCTGGGCCACTGCGGACTTCCCTCTATTTTGCGCCAGGTCACCCCCGTATCAGTGGATTTGTATATCCCATCTCCGTAAGCAACGGCGTAAACTAAACCGGGCATCTGTTTGTCGAATAAAATAGCTGTAATGCCAATATCTTTTTTGGGCGTTCCGGGAAAAGAAGTAACTTTACTCCAAGTTCTGCCAGCATTTGATGATTTCCACAATCCATTCTGTCGAGAACCAAATAAAATAACGTTGGTATTAAATAAATTAACAGCTAATCTTTCACCTACCCATCGTTTATCTTGGTTACCACCCATTGGCAAATCTATGTTTAATTTAGTCCAAGTTTGACCTTTATCTGTAGATTTAAAAATCGTCCCAGGCTTATCCCAAACATAGGTGCCTGCTGCTATATAAACGATATTGGGATTTTTTGGATCGAAAGCTAATGCTTCTCCTCCATAATAATGACGTTGGGAAAGTGGAAAGCGATCGGTTAGCGGCATCCAGCTTTGACTTTGTGAATTCCAACGATAGAAACCGCCGACATCGGTTTTGATGTAAACAAGGTCTTTTTCTAAAGGATGCAGGTAGATACCGGTAACGTAACCACCTCCCCCCAGCGCTACGTTATTCCATCCTTGAGAGGTAGCTGTTTGCTGAGTAGCCAAAACAGATACTTCTGGCTGATTAAAGGTAGAATTAACGATACTGGAACTTTTAATTGGCTGACATCCGATGACGGCAGCTAGGGAAACGATCGCAATCGGAACTGTACGCTTTATCCATCTCATACCAACTGACCGGACTGTTCTTGGAGAATCTGGCGTCTTTGATTGCTTCCTCTCCTCTTTGCGGCGAAACTATTGATTTGAGAGTAAACAGATGAAGGTAAAAGCCAGAGCAAATAAGCAGCTAACCCGGTTAAAATAGTGCGACGCGGTTCTTGCAATAAGATGCGCCAGTAGGTAGACAAAGCTCGATTAATTAATTGTACGGCTGCTTCACCAGCCTGCATCCGCACTGCACTTCTTGCTAAATAACGCAGTTGGTATGCTCTCGCCATACTTTCCCAAGGTTCGACTTTTTCTGCTGCATAAGAGCGAGTCTTTTCAAACACCTTTTCCCAAGACTCGAATTGTTTGAGAAAGTTGGCAGAAAGACTGGCAGTATTCACCCGATAAAGAGTCAAAACATCGGGAATACCTGCAATTTTCCAACGTGTTTGGATCGCGATGCGTAGCCAAAACTCTATATCTTCTGATTGACGAAAGCGATCGTCAAAATAAAAATCTTCCACACTACCGTACAGATTATCTTGAAAGCGAATTGCTTCAAAAACCTCGCGTCGAATTACCGCCGCCGAACCATTCCCAATGGGGCTACCGCGCAGCAAACAAGGCACATCGATATCTTTAAGCTGGGGCATTGTATAAGTGCCTAACTCGTTTCCCGCTTCATCGATAAAAGCAGAACGATTGAAGCTAATACCTACATCTGGTGAAGTTTCGAGATGAGCGATATTTTTTTCTAGCATTTCGGGTAACCACAGGTCATCCCCATCCAGAAATGCCAAATATGCCCCTTGAGCGTTGCGGATACCTGTGTTTCTCGCCCCAGCCAAGCCGCGATTTTTTTGGCTAATAATCTTAATCCTGGGATCGGTGAATTGCTGACAAATTTCGACGCTGCGATCGGGCGAACCATCATCAACAATCAACAACTCAAAATTTTCGTAAGTTTGATTGAGAACCGACTGTACGGCAACAGCGATGTATTTTTCGACATTGTAAGTCGGGATAATGACAGAAACTTTTTTCATTGCAGTCACAGTTTAATTATCTTGCTTTTCAACTAACACTCAAATTTTGAGTAAATTTATCTGGGTTGTTCTTGCAGAATGCGACGTTTTTGTGCAGCGCCTGTAATTTTTAAAGCAATCTCCTCAATTTGTCGGTAAAAAGATTGAGGGAAAAGGCAAAGTGAATAAGCTGCACCCAAAGTCAACAATGTACGACGCGGTTCTTCTATAAAAATGCGCCAGTGGGTAGCTAAAGCACGGTGAGCTAATTCTACAGCAGCTTTGCCGTTTCGCAAACTTACCGATCGGCGAGCTAAAAACCGCAACTCATAAGCTCTAGCTCGATTTGCACATCTTTCTACCAGTTCGGGAGCGTAGGCGCGAGTTTTTTCAATTACTTTTTCCAAATCTTCCAATTGTTTGGATATATTGGTTGAAGCTCCCTTTAAATTTACCCTGTATAGTGTAAGAGCTTCGGGAATTCCTTCTACTTCCCAGTTGGTTTTGAGAGCAATGCGAAGCCAGCATTCTACATCTTCAAAATGGTGCAATCGCGGATCGAAATAACAAGGTTCTGCTTTACCGGAAAAGCTATCTTCAAACTTAATAGATTTAAGAACTTCTCGGCGAATTACTGGTGCTGAACCATTGCCGATCGGATTGCGGCAAAATATCAAATCGGGAGTAATTTCGTTGAGCTTGGGCATTTGGTACAGATTTAACGGCTTACCCGTTTCATCGATAAAAGCCGATCGACTAAAACTGACTCCTACATTGGGAAAGTTTTCCAAATGAAGAATGTGCTTTTCTAGTTTTTCTGGCAACCAAAGGTCATCGCCATCCAGAAATGCCAGGTATTCGCCTTGAGCGTAACGAATCCCGGTATTTCTCGCCGCAGATACTCCCTGATTCTCCTGACGAATGATTTTAAGGCGCGGATCTGTAAATTTCTGACAAATTTCGATGCTGCGATCGGGAGAACCGTCATCAACGATCAGTAACTCAAAATTTTTATAAGTTTGTGCCAAGACAGATTGCACTGTCGCCGCTATGTACTTCTCGACTTTGTAAACTGGAATAACTACAGAAACTGTTTTCATTTTTTTAACCTAATTTTTTCAAGTTTTACACTTCAGTTAATTTCTTTTACGGGTGCGCTTCTCTTGGCACCAAAGACGTATCGCCCAGCCCAAATCACGAAGAAAGGCATGAATATCGCATGGGTTACTAAAACGCTGATAGCAACTCCTAAAGCTTGCCATTTAACTCCAATTAGCAACCCAATCGCAAAAATCATCGTGAATAGAAGATTGCCTTGCAAGCTTAAGTTAGGTTTATCGATCGCTGCGAAAAGGTTAGTAGCAGCTAGGAAAAAAGGACGAGGTATTGCGGATAAGCAAATTATTATCAAAATAGGAATTGCAACTACCCATTTTTGGCCAAAGATTATAGGTACGTATATGGGAGCCAAGCTAGATTGCAACAATACTAAGGGAAACATGATGGAAGCGATCGTTTTGAGACCGCTCAAATACCTTCTCTCGAACTCTACCCAGTTAGACCTTACGGCACAAATGTGGGGATACAATGCTGTGGTAATCGATTGGATGACACTTAAACTAATTCCTAAACCTGCATTAAAGGCAAAGAAATATATTCCCAGTTCTTTCACTCCTAAAAATCGACCGATGATTAAATAATCTAGATTGTTTCTTAAAGTTGCTAACATTCCTATCCCAATAAAGTTGACGCCGAACTTAAAAATTTCCCACCATCTTTCCGTGGTAAAACCTTTAGTGCGACGCCAAGGATGGTTGTATATACATACGATCGCATCTATAGGAGCAGCGATAATCCTGGGCAGTACGATCGCCCACATCCCCAAGCCCATCAGTGCAAATATTGCCGTTAAAATATTGCCTACTGCTAATTGAATCGTACCGCTTATTGCTGTGATTTTTAGCCGATTTTCCCTTTGGATAAGAGCTGCTTGTATTCTGCCTATAGGAGTAATTAAATAAACAATTCCCATCGAACAAATTGGCCATATCAGTTGATTGTCATGATAAAACCAAGCAACAGGAAAAGCGACAATACACTGAATAAAAAATACACCAAAACAAACAAGCCAATTTAACCAGTATGCCCCGTTGCATATGGATTCCAATTTGTCTTTATCGGCTTGGATAACTTTACCGGCAATCCCAATTCTAGTTAAGACTTGCGTAAACTCATAAACTGTTAAAACCAAAGCTGCTAACCCATAGTCATAAGGAGATAAACAGCGAGCCAAAATGATAGTTGTTGCTAACCGAAAAACGCGATTAATTAATTCTGCACCGCCCAACCAACCAAGATTGCGAATAAAATCGCTATTCAGCTTAGTTTTGAGCTTACCGAGCGGTTTAGTCAATCTTGCGGTCAAAGTCATAGTTGCACCTAGAATCGTATTTGGCCAGGAAAAAAACTATACTAAATCTTGATTGCCTAGTTTAAAACGTTTGGTCGCCGAGTCAGGCAATAATTTCCCAAGAAATTGGGTAAAGTTAACAGAAAAATTATAGGGAAGCAGTCGCATTAATCCTATTTTCACCACTAAACGCAGAGTCTGGCGGTCTAGTAAAATCTTTGGATAGGATCGCATCGCCTTTTGCAATTTCTGACTGGCCAGTTTTACTCCTTTATCATCCTGAACGTGAGCTATACATAGCTGCGCCAGGAAGCGATAAGTAGTTGCCAAACTACGCTTTTTAAGATATTGCATATCTGGTGGTGCAGCCTGAAATGCTCTTTCCGTCACCGTAAGTATGTATTTTTCCATGACATCAACTTTAGATGTCATCGACTGGGAAGACCGACGGTAAAGAATTTGGTATTTAGGAACCAAAACAAAAGGACACAGAGCTGCTAAACGTATGTAATAATCCCAATCTTCAGCAGATTTAAGAGTTGGGTCAAACTTTCCTGCTTTCTCAATAAATTGCCTGCGAGCGAGGATATTAGAACCGCTGGAAATAAAATTTCTAATTAGCAATTCGGGATAAACATTTCCTTCGTAATAAAGCGGTGACCACGCATATAAAAATTCGCTTTTTTCGTTTATAAAAGCAGTCCAACTGTAAACTACTCCTGCTTCGGGATGCTGTTGCAAAGCGGCTAGCTGTAACTCCAACTTATCCGGTGTCCACAAGTCATCTGCATCGACGAAAGTGATGTATTCTCCAGTAGCGCGATCGATCCCGCGATTGCGAGCAATTGGCAATCCACCATTCTCATAAGAAAAAACTTTCAGCCGCGAATCTTCTATTTTACTCAACAGTTCTACAGTTGAGTCAGTCGAACCGTCATTGATGACGATCGCTTCAAAATCTGAGAAAGTTTGTTGCTGTAATGACTGAATAGTTTCTAAAATGGTTTTCTCAGCATTGTAAGCGGGAATAATCACAGATACAACTGGCATATACACATCCTCCTTCGCGAGCGAAAATTTTTTGACTTATGACAATATATTGAAACTAACTTTTTCTTTGAAAGCTATCCCCATAATTACCAAAGCAGGCCAATAAACATAGATTAGAGACTCTATATTTTCAGCAAAAGAGTAGAAGAATAAAACTAAAACTACACCTAACGCTATCTTAGCGATATCGCTTTTCTGAGCCTTGATAAAAAACTCAATAAAAGTCCATGTTAGAGGAATTGCAAAAGCGATCAGACCTACGATCCCATTAGTGAATAAAAGTCCAAACCAAGCATGGTGCGAGCCGATCGGTTTGCCTGTTGTAACGGGTGGCCCTTTTGGTTCGGCAACTCCATGTCCCCAAATCGGTGCTTCGGTCTCCCAACGATACATAGCTAAATTAGCCAAAATTTCTCTAACTTTTGAAGACCCCGCTCTCTGACCGTCAAACTGTGCTTTAAAATCTTTAGCCCAATTAATTATTTGCAGGCCGAAAAGACCGGCTAAGAAGCTGATTATTCCTGTTCCCAGTTGTACGAGCGGACGACTGAAATACCCTAAAACAAAGTTTACTACTGGAAGAATGAGAAGACATAGTATACCCAACCGAGAAGCCGAACCCCAAACCATAGCAGCAGCGCCAATAATACCAATCCATCGCCACTTTTTGCTAGCTTCTTTATAAGTAAGAAAGAAATATAGATCGCCTACCAGTCCCAGAGCAGGAGCCCAAGGAGTAAATAGATATAATCGGGCTTGGTGAGTTTCTCCATCAACGCCATACAGGTATACATTGTAATATTCAGCACCAACTCCTCCTAGTTTAAAAAGAGGAGAAACGTATAATAAAGATTTTAAATGGATGAGACTTGCTACATAACAAATGGGTATAAAAATTAAACTTTGCAGACAAACGATACAGATAGCTCTATAAATTAATTGCGGTCTGATCTTGAGGCATCCTATTAAAGGGAACAAGGCAAAAAGAGCCCAAGTTCTGACAAAAAAATTGATACTTGATTTAATAGTTTTAAAAAGGCTCATATCGAAGTCCAGATGAGCCGCAACTAAAGCCACTTCCATAAATAGCATACAAATAATCCATACCCAAATACCAATTGGTATGGTAATTCTTTCTTCCGGTGGAGTGTCTTCGGTTTGATTCCAGAGTTTTTTGCACAGGTAAAAGGCTAAGAACCAAGCCAGTCCCGGTGCTAATAAATGTTGGGCTCCAATGAAGTACAGAATGTAGATTCCCGTGATGGAATACCAAACTATTTTTTCTTCAAAATTTTGCGGACAAATCGCCAAAATATTTTGTTCTAGCGCTGACCTTTTATCTGATTTTATATTACCGAAAACAGAATTTATCATAAGTTAAATTTTCAAAATCGGCAATGGTACAGAGTCATAGCAAGCGCAGGGTTTTTAGTTGCTAAATTAACGAATGAAAAAACAAAACAACACCTTTTTTGTATTATAAATCTTTGTTCGATCGCTGCATCTGCCTTGCGGATGATTAGGCGATGCTGTTGTGCGATCGCCTGCTAGCCATTCAACACTATATAATCGCTGCAACCACCTGAATCAAACTAATTTTTCCAGATAGTTCCTTTGCGATTCTATGTCGATGTTGTGAAATTCATTATCTTCAGAATTTCCCGTTTTGTTAGGACTAGCATCGCGCTTACCAACCACCTTAGCAGGCACACCAACTGCAATAGAATAAGGAGGAATATCTTTAGTAACTACCGCTCCCGCACCAATTACGCTACCTCGACTGATCGTCACTCCATCTAACACTTTCACACCACTACCTAACCAACAATCATCCTCAATTACAATGCCCTTGTAAGTGTGTCCTTGCTGTACGATCGGCACAGTCGGATCGGTAAAAACGTGATTGTTAGCAAAAATCCCTACATGAGGTGCGATCAAACAATACTTGCCAATTTTAATATCCCGACCCGTCATACAAGTATAAGGGCCGATCGAAGTGTAATCGCCAATCTCAATATAGCCACTACCGCCCGAATGCAGTTTAATATCAGCCGCACGATTCAGACGTACCCAATCACCAATCCGAATTTTACTATCTCGGCCCACATTTCTGAGCCGAACATAGCGATCGATCTTCACTCCCTCCCCAATTTCAGTACGATCGGCATTGACAAATTCCACACCAGGTTCTATTTGCACAGATTTACCCAAACCTGCCAAAATATTACCGTATAGCATTCTTCGCAAAACTCTACCCGGCTTCAGCGGAATCCATCCTACCAAAGTAGTTATTAAAGCTTCTTGCAAGTAAAGTAACCGTAAATTAGTCACAGAATTTTTCCTGCCCATGATATTGCACCTTTGACTGATATCGACGCTCGAAAACCACCCGAATTATCACTGCTATAGCGGCTGTAATTGCCAACTTGCATCTACATTATAAGCCGCAGATGCAGACCGTTCTGCCAAAATACTTTGATAAAGCGTTAGCGAATCTGCCGCTTCCATACTGATAGTTCGTACAGGTTGAATCCCTTGACGAAGTTTATACAGGAAATCGGGATTTAAAGCTAACTGAGTAAAAGCATCAGCCCAAGCTTTGACATCGCTCGCAGGCACTAACAATCCATCGACGCCATGCTTCACTTTTTCCGCAATTCCTCCTAGTTTGGAACCAACTACAGGAACGCGGTAAGCATGACCTTCCAATACCACCACAGGCCCAGTTTCCAACCATTGTGACGGTACAGTCAGTACATCAAAACCAGACAGCGCCGCACCTAATTCTTCCCGTTTTAACTGTTTGGCTACCCGAATGCGCGGATCGTCGCCAATGCGAGATAAAACTTGTTCTCGATACTCATCATTGCTAGCAACACCGTGAATAATTAATTCGATCGGCACATCAGATGGCAAAGATTTGACTGCTTCTACGATGATATGAATTCCCTTAGTCCGATCCCAGCGACCTAAGAAACCAACTTTTAAAGGTTCTCCAGGTTTTTTGGGCTGCAAAACTGTTTGTTTGTAAGCATCTGCAAAAGATTCTGCAATCCCGTGTCTCAACAAGAAAAGCTTTTCTCTAGGTATACCATTGATCGTCAAAGCTTCGCCAACCCATTCTGACATCACCACAATGCGATCGGCATATTTCGCCATCTCTTGCAAACCCTGCCAACGCGCCGCCGCAAAACCAGGAATCGCCATCGGCTTAAGCAAAGCATTAGCAGTTTTTTCGATCGCTCCCGGCGCTTTCTCCAAACGGCGCATCACCCCTGCTGCTGCTTGACTTACACCCACAGGTAAATAGCTCAAACTTTTCACAACTGAAGCTGGCAGATTTTGGGAAACACCGCAACAATAACCGCACCGCACCGGATCGATTTTGCCATCGCAAGCTTCTTCCCCATTCAACATTAATGTTTGGCGTTGGCAAATTGGCTGAGGCAATCTTACCGATACCGCAGTTCCCATTCCTAATTCTTTAGCCAAACGCAGATGAGGCAAACCGCACTTAGGAGTCCATTGGTGTTGGTGGTAAATATCTGCTTTTTGTTCCTTCAACCAACGAGCGAAATGCTCAAAACCTCCGTGAAGAGATGCACCGTGATTTGGTTCCGGTTTTGGCGTAGGGAATACTGGATAGCGGTAAACTTCTACTCCCTTATAAGTGTAAAAGTCTTCTTTAGGTTCATCACCAGATGCAGCCACCTTGCTCTCTACTCCCATAGCTTGCAGCACGGGCATAATTTCACTCAGGTGGATGTGAATTCCGCCACAACTTTCCGGGAAATAGCGAGCAACTGCTTGAATGGTTTTCATAAATCTAAGATTTTTTCAATTCAACTTTACTGGCAATCTTTTTTAAAGGAAGGGCTTGCGATTTATATTTTGCTCGACAAGCCCCGTTGTTGTGAGTTGAGTTGACTTACATCAAGCAAAAACTTTTACCGACAGTAAAGGTTTCCCATCCATATATTCCGGAATCGGTGCATCCAGCAATTCCAAAATAGTGGGAGCTAAATCTACTGCGTGTCCTTCTTTCAAAGTAGAACCAGCTGCAATTCCAGGCCCCTTCACCGTTACAAATCCTCTCGCACGATGAGCGCCAGTGCGATTGAAAGGAATTGGCCCGATGCGACCGAATTTGGGACTATCTACCACATCTACAGCCCAATCTTCCCACATGACTACTAAGTCTGCATTTGGTAATTTGGGATTGTCATCATAGGGATTTTCGCGAGTACGCACAACACCCTTAACAACTGGCTTGCCGTTTCTAGCATCTTTGAGTTGATGCAGTTGTTCGATCAACTCATCGCAGACAGCCTTATATTCAGAAGCAGAAACAACACCTTGAGATTCCCTTCCTTGTACGTTGAGGCGGATATAACCATCAGAGAAACCGGGGATATAAAATGCTTTCATCTGCGGCCAGTATGGTTGATACCACTTGGATGGGTGCCAGCTAAACAACTCAGTTTGAGGAGAACCAGTCAGTTTGGCTAGTTTCTGGTAAAGTTTGCTCAGATATGGCTTGAAGCGACCGGGCAATGCTGGTTCTACAAAGCGCAAGAATCGGGCTACCGGGTCTGGGTCGTTCTTGAAAGCGTGCAGCTGTTTGTACCAGCTTTCTTTGATATTTTTAGGTGTCAGGGGCGCAGGCGGTGTCATTCCCATTTCTTGCGACTTCAGCAAGGATTTGCCGGGGAAACTAAACCGATAGAGGAATTCCGGTAGGACGACCATGCTCAGTAAATCTGCGGAGTTCGTACCCTGACCGTGAGCGGAAAAGACCATGATGTGGGCATCTTCTGGAGCTTCCGCTAAGATTTCTCCCAGAGACTCGTCTACAGATTCAAAGTATTCGAGCAGGGGATCTTTGCCGGGAGTGGCGGTGTACTTGTAAAGCGGGTGATCTTTTTGGCCCAGATGCCAGAAGTAGTGCTGGAAGGTATGGGTTTCGCCAATTACGGTCAAGAACAAATTCCAAGGTTCCCGATTCAGCAAGTCTTTGGTAATGGCTGTCCGACGCTGGAGTCCGAGTTCCATTTCTCGCTTTAGTTTGGCTACCGATGCTGGGTTGTACCAATCGGAGCGATCGTTATGATGGAATGTATCGGCTGGATGGTCTCCGTATTTCCCGATCAGTTCCTCAAGTAATCCTTCCGGTTGAGAACCGCGATCGATCATCGGAGCGTGAGCGCCCCAAGCTAATGCTTGTAAGCCATTTACTCGATCGGAAATTGTCGTCTGAGGTACATCGAATACTGCTACTCGATACTTATCTCCCAGCGCATAAAATGGGGAAATTTCTCGATAATCGTAGGCTCCATGTGCGCCCAAAGTTTTTGTTTGATAGGTTTTTGGATTAAACTCGAATTTAGACCAATAACCTGTTTTGAACGGAAGACAGCCTGTTAAAAAGTTCGTCCAAGCGGATTCGCCTTTGTAATAATCCATGTTTTTCAGGCGTCCGTAAGTTCCTTGCTCTATCAGCTTGCGAAGGTTTTTCAGATGCCCCTGAGCCATCCATTCTTCCAACAAAGTAGGCTCGGCTGAATCTAATCCAATAGCAATAACGCGGTTTTTCACAATCTACTCCTACTTCAATCTATGTGTTTATAAATTTCCAGCAAGTCGATAAATCAATAAATTTTAGGAACAATCTTGCCTATAAGCTTTTGATGCTCCCTTGACGATTTCCCCTGCTTACTACTTTCTGCGGGAAATTGCGTAACTAAAAACCGATGTTAGTCAATACGTGAAAATACTGCAATCACTTAAGGGTGTTCTTTACATATTCTTTAAAAAAGTCCCTAGTTTGTGATTTAATTGCTAAGTTTGCGTCAAAATTTTCATACAAATGCAGGGAGGGGGAGAGGGCTGAGCGGCTGGAAATAGGGAAAATTTTGACTTTTGACTTTTTCTAGCCCCTCTTGCCATTACTGCTATTACCCTTACTGGCAAGCTCCAAAACCTCCGGTACGGTCGTCAGTATGTGCGTAGTTTCCGAGGGTATAGAGTCAACTCGTTTGGCCGATCGCTTCTGACGTTGCCGCAGCCAAAGCAACACCAGTCCGTTCGTGCAAAAAACCGAACCTAAAGCCGCACCAGCCAAAACAAATATCTTCTTCGGGCTAGCCGCCACCTGCGGTAAGCTCGGCTCGGAGAAAACTTGAATTTGAGGATAAGCCGCAGAAACAGTAGATTTACCGAGATCTAACCGAGCGAGGGTAGAAGAAAATACGGCTTCGGCAGTTCGCACATCTCGTTCCAGACTTGCCAAAGTAGACTCTTTTTGGGCTAGTGTTTTGAGCCTATTTTCTAAGAGAACGATCTGGCGGTCTAATGCCTGCGCTTGTGCCTGGAAACCTTCTTGTTCTGCTTGCGCTGTCACTAAGTCTTGGGAGAGAGCCGTCTTTGCCGAGGTAGATTGCGTATTATTCAGGTTGAGTTGGTTTAGCTCTACCAAACTGACCGATCGCCCTAAAAGAGTACTAGCGCGATTCAGCAACGCTGCTTGTGCCGCATCGCGCTTCGCCATTTCGTCAATTACGGCTGGATGGTTAGGCAAAAATTTGGCGTTCAAACTGATTAAAGCTGCATTAGACGCGCTGTAATCTTGCAGCGACTTTAAAATTACCGGGTCTGTCTGGAGACTAAAAGCATCTCCCGCTTGCTTTGCAGACAAATTTAAATTGGCAGTTAGCTGGGCAGCACGCGCATTAGCTTGTTGCTGTTGAGCGATCGCCTCGGATCTCTGTTTGCGTAGCTGTTCGATCGTATTTGTTAACTCTTTAATTTGATCGGCAGAATTTAAAATTGAATTAGCTTTGTATTCTGAAAGCCTTTGCTGCGCTGCTTTCAGCTTATTTTCCGATAACAGGAGCGTGTTTTTTAAGAGTTCATCCTGTTGATCGACCTGTTTATTTCTTAGCTCTATAATCTTCGTTTGCAGTGCTTTCAGGAGAGCCGAGGTTTTTTGTTGAGCTTGTGCGGGACTGTCCCCAGACAACTCAACCTTCATAATCGTGGTATTTGCTATTGTTGTTACTCGCGGTTGACCAAACTCAGACCCTGACATATTCATATCTTTCGTTGCTTCCTTCATCACCTCTCTACTTGTGAGCAAAAATTTATAGTTTTCTCTGGGGTCTTGAGAAGATATTAGATACGGAGATTCGCTAGAAGCAGATGCTTGCCCGATCCCCGGTACGGTAACATTAGTAGACGAGTTGGCCACGGGCAAACTGATTGCAAAATCACTCGTATAGCTTGGCGATTTAACTTTTAAATAAACTAATGCTAAGCCCCAAATGGCAGCATTAATAGCTATACCCGCTGCTAAGTAAAACGGCCAAGTAGGTTGCACCGCTGACTTGGAAGAGGATTGAGGAATAGTGAGTAACTGTGTCATCACTAAATTGTGAGCCTCGATTGTAGAACTTGGCTTAGGCAGATATTTTATATGGTGTTTGCGCTAAGCTTACATCGGTCTATGGAATGAGATGCGATCGCAGGCACACTTTTGATTGTGTTTGAGCGGATGCGATCGCGAACTCGTATCCAGATTACAGGCAGAGCAAAATTCAAGAAGTTCGAGTTACACTACTCCAGCCAAATTTATGCTACCGATGCAGTAACCGCTCTCCGCAGCATCGGCTTGCCCTCAAAATGTTGAGGAATACTGGCACCCATCAAATCTAAAATAGTGGGAGCCAAATCCAGAGCGTGACCGATCGACAGCTCGGAACCAGCAGCAATATCAGGCCCCTGAGCCAGCAAAAATCCCCTAGCCCGATGACTGCCGGTACGATGAAAAGGCACAGGCCCAATCCGTCCGAAATCGGCACTATCTACCACATCAGTGGTGCAGTCATCTTGCCAAATCACTACCAAGTCAGCATCAGGCAGTTTGGGGTCGCAATCGCTAGCACTTTGCCGAGTCCGCATAATTTTTTGCACCATCGGCTGACCGCTGCGACCATCTTTGAGACGATAAAGTACCTCGCAGATTTCATCGCAAACAGCATTATATTCAGATGGTGTTACTATTCCATTCGGTTCGCGTCCCTGTAAATTGATCCGGACATACCCTTCCGAATAGCTGGGTAGCGCAAAAGCTTTCATTTCCGACCAGAAAGGTCTGTACCAAAGCGCCGGTTGAAAATATTGCGGTTCCGACTGCTCGATCAACTCGAAAGGCGAAACTAAATCCGGTTGTTGGCGAAGACCGAAAAATGACTCCAAGCGGTTAAATACTTTCAGAGGCAAATTCGCTCTCAAAAACATTTTCCACGGCGAGTCATATTTTAAATTCCAAAGCGTTCTCAGCCAGCACTTCTGGGCACGTTTGCTAATAATTGGCGCTCCCGGATTTGTTCCCGCTTTACCTCGCGCCAGCCCAAATTTTCCTGGAAAACTGTAGCGATACATCAGTTCCGGCAAAAATACCATGCTAGGCAGATCCATAACATTGGCACCCATGCCGTGAGCGGCAAAAACTACCACATTAGCGTTTTTTGGTGCCTTGCTGACAATATCGCCGATCGCATTATCTATAGCTTCAAATATTTCCAGTAGAGCGTCACCTTTGTACTGAGATCCCACAGATTCATAGAGAGGATGATCCGTCGTCGGACTCAAATGCCACAGATAATGTCCCGCCGAATGAGTTTCCCCAAAAATAGTCAAAAATAAATCCCAGTCCTCCCGTTGCAGCAAATCCTGACAAATCTCAGCACGCCTTTTAATACCGACTTCCATATCTTTCTTGAGACGGATAAGAGCTTCTACATCCAGCGTGTTGGCATTATCTTTGTTGAGGGTAGGATGTTCGCCGTACTTACCAATCAGCTCGTCTAAGAGTTCGGGCGGTTGAGAATGACTGGGAGTTAGAGGAGAGTGCGCTCCCCAAGCTAAAACCTGTATACCTTTCGCTTCCTGAGCAAGGGTAGACTGAGGCATATCGAAGACAGCTACCCGGTACTTTTCCCCCAAGGCATAGAATGGTCGGAACTCGCCAAAATCGTAGGCGTTAACTTCTTCGACATCATAGCTGCCTTCGCGAAGTTTCACCGGTGCCCAATACCCTGTTTTCTCCGGCGAACAACCGGTGAGAAACGTTGTCCAGGGAGTTTCTGCCCTGTAGTAATCGAAAGTATCTAAATGAGTATATGCTCCCTGTTCCCGCAAGCGACGCAGATTTTTGAGATGCCCCTGAGACATCCAGTATTCGATCGTCACTGGGTCTGCTGCGTCCAATCCAATAGCAATAACCGGGCGTTTCATAGTTCTACTGAAGAAAGATCTCGACTGGAATTGTTACTTTTGTGATGTTAGGCGTAAACATTTTGTCATCTAGGTTAGTTTGCTACTAAGTATTCTTTTGGAAATTACGTAAGTAGTAGCAAGCTTGATTAAGTAAATCTTCGGTAATAATAACTAACACTCAGAAAATCTGGCTATCGCTTATAAGTGCCTTTACTGAATCTTTATATTGATGCGTGTTTTTCGGTGAACTTGTTAAGTTGCGATGAAGCAACTGACGTAGTTTAGGTACGTGAAATTTTCGCGGTAACTTATAGCTATGGCGTCAGGGCTAGGAGAAGAAGACGCTACAATCAAAGCTTTGGTGAAATTAAGAACGTTCGTTACGCCTTAGCGGTTGCGATAAATAAGGAAAAGCTGGATACACCTCAATACGGTTCGGTTACGTATCATACGTAACAACCTTGGATTACCCCCAGCCTAAAAAATAACTCCCACAGCGATCAGCCGTAGGAGTCTCAAAACCTAGAAAAACTGCTGCTTTTGTCTATTTAGCGTCCTGGAAGCAAGTTTTTGAAGTTACGCGGCCCTTTATAGCCGGTTAGGTCGGCAAGTTTATTCAAATCTTGTACTCCCTCATAGAACTGACCCTTAATTTCCCAAGTTGGATAACCTTTAATACCAGCCGATTGGCACAGCTGTGGCCGAGGGTTTTTGCCTTTGGGGTCGCACTCAACATAATCTAATTCAGCCGCAGCTTCCTTGCCAAACAATTCTTTTTGTTCGTGGCAGTGAGGACACCAGTAAGCGCCATATTCTTTTACCCCTGCTTCTTTGAGGTAACGCGCTAAAGCGATTTCTGCTGGGCCAGAAGAGTTTTTAATTGGAAAACCAACTTGTGCGCCACCATCGGCGGTAACATCCCCACTTCCAGCAGGTGCCTTGGCACTGGCATAAACGCCTAGCGTACTAATTAGTGCTATCATCCCCACGACAATGCCGATAAAAAACAGTTGGCCTAAGTCTTCCCAAGTGTGGCCTAAGAGGATAATTACAAATAGAGCAATTGAGAATATCGTTGAGGCCAGACAGTACAGACAAAAAGCCTTAATCTCAAAAGCCATTAAATAAAAGAGATAGCCGCTGAAAAACAGCATAGCGGTTCCACCCGCAAATAGCCCCAGCCATGTCCATTTTTCTACCTGAGAGCGCAGACCTTTCTGTTCTTGTGGATTGAGCGGCAGGGGCGCTATTGCCAGAGCGCCCATCCCAGCGTAGGCTAGGAAACCAAACACGGATAGGGGAATGCCAAAAACTTTGGCATACTCGCTTCGCAGGACAGCTTCGCAGTTAATTGCACCAGATGTGGGGCACAAAGCTTCTTTGATTACTCCCCACTCAACCAAAGTTAAATAGGTTGTGTCTAAGATACCTAAAACGGCGATCGCTGCAATCAGGATACGAGACCAGCGATGAATCCAAGGGGTTGAACGTCGGCGAGTCATAAAATTATCAACTTTTGCTATCTCATCTGCATCTGGCTGTTAGTTTGCCAAAAATCGCAATTCCATTCTGACTCATGCTGCCCCAAGCCAGCCGATGTGAGTTATTTCTGTGAATGCAGTTTAACCGAGGTGGAAGGCTGCGGCTGAGATTTAAGCGATATACTCCTTCGCGCTGCTTCCACAAATTGGCTGACGCGAATCGGATCGATCGGCTGATCCCGGCGTCCGTGTCGCTTCAGCGAACTGGAAACGATCGCGCCATCAGCCGCCTGCATCAAAGTAGAAATATTTTCCCAGTTGGCACCGCTACCGATAAACACCGGCGTTCCGTTTGCTGCCGCTCTTGCCAGTTCCAGATCTTCTAAACTGGGAGGGCTACCTGTGGCCCAACCTGACAAAATTACCGCATCGGCTAAACCCCGTTCGATCGTATCTTGCACCGCAACCGTAAGATTGGGAGAACCGAGAGGTCGTGCGTGCTTTACCAATACATCTGCCAAAATTTTGATATCGCTGCCTAACTCACGCCGATAGCGCAGCAATTGATGTGCCTGTCCTTCAATCAATCCTTGGTCGGTAGCCATCACGCCGGTCAGTACGTTGACGCGGATAAACTGAGCTCTCACACAAGATGCGATCGCCATACTACTGCGAGCGTCGTTACGTAAAACGTTGATTCCGATCGGCACCGTTATCAAATTCATCAGTCGATCGACGATCAGCGTCATCGCACTCACCACCGCTGGGTCTACCTGCCCGTTTGTAAACGGCGCATCGAAAAAGTTCTCTACCATAATGCCATCGACGCCTCCAGAAGCTAAGGCCGTTGCCTCTTGCTCGGCGCGATCGATCGCGGCTTTTAGGCTACCCCCCCAGCGGGCCGATGTGGGTAGCGGCAATAAATGAACGACTCCAATAATAGGATGTAGCGTTTTGAAAATCTGTTTTAAGTCCACCTGATTTACTATTCCGACTCACCGGCAAAGTCAGTCTACCCTTCCCAGCACATTCGAGTACTTTCGTCAACTATTTACCCAAATTTATCTACCAAATCAAAATGGCAGAAATTCGGTGCAGGAGGGCGACTCAAGGAACCTGCGCTCTGAGTAGATTCCTTTTACCGATCTTAACAGGGTTGATGTCCTTCCCACTCCAAGCCCGACTGGAATATATCTTTCCCTCTGGCATCACAATTGCACTGGAGGAGTGGGGGAGTGGGGGAGTGGGGGAGTGGGGGAGTGGGGGAGCAGAAGAATTAATATTTCCCCTCTTCCCTCTTCCCTCTTCCCCGACGCCCTAACCCCTAACCCCTAACCCCTAACCCCTAACCCCTAACCCCTAACCCCTAAAAAAAAATTTGTTTAGATATGTTGAGATTGTTAATTTTGCGTTATGATTCAAATTACTGACACGGTGCGATTGCTCTAAGGCGTAAGCTCACCTTTGAGGTACGCGACGCCTATACGCTTGCTTGGCTTGTTCATTGCAGTAGCGTGTTGAAGAAAGCAATCTATCGCGCCGTTGAAGGTCGCATCAAAGCAATGCCATGCAGTGACTGGAAACTGTAATGGTAGCACAAGGCGACCGATAACGACCTGACAGACCCTTCTCAATTCGCTAATGCCATTTCAAACAGTAGGCCGAAAGCCAACAATTGCCATCTCACATCTGGGTTGTGAAAAAAACCGCATAGACACGGAACATATGCTGGGACTGCTAGTGGAAGCAGGATACCAGGTAGATACCAACGAAGAATTAGCCGATTACGTCATTGTTAACACTTGCAGCTTTATCCAGGCAGCACGAGAAGAATCCGTGCGTACCCTGGTAGAACTAGCAGAAGCTAATAAGAAAATAGTTATAACTGGCTGCATGGCGCAACACTTCCAGGATAAATTACTGGATGAGCTGCCGGAAGCAGTGGCTGTAGTAGGAACCGGTGATTATCACAAAATAGTAGATGTAATTAAACAGGTAGAAGTCGGTCAGCGAGTTAAGCAGATTTCTGCACAACCGACTTATATCGCAGACGAAACGACGCCTCGCTACCGCACCACCCCAGAAGCAGTAGCTTACCTGCGCGTATCGGAAGGCTGCGATTACCGTTGTGCTTTTTGCATCATTCCCCATCTGCGGGGCAAGCAGCGATCGCGCTCGATCGAATCCATAGTTAAAGAAGCGGAAAACCTAGCCGCCGAAGGTGTAAAGGAAATTATTTTGATTTCCCAAATCACAACAAACTATGGTATAGATATATACGGTGAACCGAAGCTAGCCGAACTGCTGCGGGCTCTCGGTAAAGTCGATATCCCTTGGATTAGGATGCACTATGCCTATCCTACGGGCCTGACACCCACCGTAATCCAGGCAATGCAAGAAACGCCTAACATTCTGCCATACCTGGATCTGCCATTGCAGCACTCCCATCCGGAAATACTCCGGGCAATGAACCGTCCGTGGCAAGGTCGCGTAAACGATAAAATAATTGATACAATAAAAGAGGCTTTGCCAGAGGCAACCCTACGTACCACATTTATCGTGGGTTACCCAGGAGAAACAGACGAACAATTCGAGCATTTGGTGCAGTTCGTCCAGCGCCACGAGTTTGACCATGTAGGAGTGTTTACGTTTTCTCCAGAGGAGGAAACCGCTGCATACAGTTTGCCGAATCAATTACCCCAATCTGTGATGGATGAGCGTCGCAACATTTTGATGCAAGTCCAGCAACCGATCTCCCTGCACAAAAATAAAGCAGAAGTAGGGAAGGTAGTCGATGTCCTAATCGAACAGGAAAACCCAGAGACAGGGGAATTAGTAGGACGTTCGGGTAGGTTTTCACCGGAAGTGGATGGATTGGTCTACGTCAAAGGTCATGCACACTTGGGCACTATCGTCCCAGTAGCAATCCGAGACGCAGATGTCTATGACCTCTACGGTCAAACACTTAGCTAATCGGGAATGGGAAATGGGGAATAGGAATACGATCGCCTTTTCACCAATTACTTCTTCACCAATTGGCAATTAGCAAATATCAACGTACAAGTAACACAGACTCATTCAATGACTTTAACTTTCAAAAACTTAGGTCTTTCAGAAACACGTGTTGAACATCTAGAAAAATTAGGACTTACAACACCGACGACAATTCAAGCACAAGCAATTCCCCAATTGCTTGCAGGCAGGGATGTAGTAGGTCAATCGCAAACAGGAACAGGTAAAACGGCAGCATTTTCTCTGCCAATTTTGGAAAGAATCGATATCGAGCGCAATGCAGTACAAGCTCTGATTCTGACCCCGACTCGCGAATTAGCAATGCAAGTTTCGGAAGCAATTCGCGACTTCAAAGTCGATCGCAAATTGTGGATTCTACCAGTATACGGCGGTCAATCGATCGATCGGCAAATTCGTCGCCTCCAACAAGGCGTTCATATCGTTGTGGGAACACCGGGACGGGTGCTGGATTTGTTGGAAAGAGGCGACCTCAAACTCGGTCAAGTCAGCTGGTTGGTATTAGATGAAGCCGATGAAATGCTGAGCATGGGCTTTATCGACGATGTAGAAAAAATCCTCAAACAAGTACCATCAGAACGGCAGACCGCATTTTTCTCCGCAACTATGCCACCAGCAATTCGCGAATTGGTAGCTAAGTTCTTGCGATCGCCCGTTACAGTTACTGTAGAACAACCCAAAGCAGCACCCAAGCAAATCAATCAAGTCGCTTACATGGTGCCTCGCGGTTGGACGAAAGCTCGTGCCTTACAGCCGATTTTGGAACTGGAAGACCCCGAAACAGCTCTGATATTCGTGCGGACTCGCCGTGCAGCCGCCGAACTCACCAACCAATTGCAAGCAGCCGGTCACAGCGTAGATGAATATCACGGCGATTTGAATCAACAAGCGCGGGAACGGTTATTGCTGCGCTTCCGCAACAAGCAAGTGCGTTTGGTAGTTGCTACGGATATTGCCGCACGCGGTTTAGATGTAGACCATCTCACCCACGTCATCAACTATGACCTGCCGGATAGCGTAGAAAGCTACGTCCACCGCATCGGACGTACCGGACGCGCCGGACGGGAAGGAACCGCAATTTCTTTGATCGAACCTTTGGATCGCCGCAAACTGCGCTTAATTGAGCGTCATGTGCGTCAAAGTCTGATAGTACGATCGATTCCTACCCGATCGCAAATTGAAGCGCGTCAGCTGGAAAAACTGCAAGCCCAAGTGCGCGAAGCTTTGTCTGGAGAACGCATGGCTTCCTTCCTACCTTTGGTAGCCCAACTCGGCGAAGAGTACGACGCCCACGCGATTGCAGCAGCCGCCCTGCAAATGGCTTACGATCAAACTCGTCCCGCTTGGATGCGATCGGAAAATTACGCCGAAGAAGAAATCGAGTTTGGCACTCCCAAACCCAGGTTGAACAAACGCGCTAAGACTTCCGAAGAATACATCGGTGAAGAAAGCGTTTCGGCAAGTGGCAAACCCAGACTGATCCGTCGTTCTCGCACTGCGGAATCATCCAAAGTCGAACTGGGGAACTAAAAGGTAAGAGCTAAAAAGGCAAAAGTAAAGATAATCTTCCCTTTTGCCTATGTTCTCTGGTTCTACCAGAGAACAATTTTTCTTTTTTTGGCTAAAACACGAATTTAGGGCTCCAGAACTTATCCTGGAAGCTTCTTTCCAACGAGGGAAAGGCAAATTGGCCTCTTTTTAGTACAACCAAGGAATCAGTTTTTTAGCTCGTTGCCTGTAATCTGAATAATCAGGATACTTTTCTGTTAACCAAGTTTCTTCGCGCCTTGCTTTGGCGTCAAAAAAAGCAAAGATAATAACTGTTGCGATTAAATGAGATAAACTGAATTCAAATATTGTCCAACTGAGTGCGATCGAAATGACGCCGCTATAAACTGGATGTCGCACCAGACTGTAAACACCAGATTGAACTAACTGTCCTTTTTCGATTGGATAAGGCAATGGTGTTAGCTGCTGTCCTAAATCTAGCAATCCCTTGACAAATAACACTAATGCTGCTATCGCTAATAAAGCAGCGATCGCCCAACTAAAATACAACCATTGAGAATAAGCAAAATTTAACCAAGTCGGGCGGTAAACTGGCAAAAGAATAAAGCCTACGATTAAAGCACCTTGAAGTAAAACCCAGTATTCGCCTCGACTGTTATTGCGCCAACCTTCGCGGGTGAATCCCCATTTAGAGAAGATGTTCATAAATTTACCTAGTTTTTTGAGGAGGTGCGTTACGCTAGCGCTAACGCACCCTCCGTAAATTTATGCTAACCAGGGACGACTCGCCTTTTCGAGCTGTGCAATTTCATCATCGCTCAGTCGCCAACCCAAAGCACCCGCATTCTGTCTCGCTTGTTCCGCTGTTTTTGCACCCGGAATGGGAATCACATCGCCTTGTGCAATTAACCAATTGAGCGCAACTTGGGCGGGGGTGCGATCGTACTTTTCCCCAAACTCCCGCAGTAGCGAGATCGCAGGCGCAATTTTTGTCAACCCGCTGCGACTGAAGCGAGAATCGAATTTGCGGGCGTCTGTTGGTTCTTGATAATTTTCGAGTGTGTACTTGCCAGTTAGCAAACCTTGTGCTAAAGGACTGTAAGCGAGGATGGTTACACCTAGCTGTTTGGCGGTAGCAACGATACCTTTACTTTCAACTTGTCGCGATAGCAGCGAATAACGCACCTGATTCGTGGCCAAAGGCACACCTCTCGATGCTAGGATTTGGTGAGCTTCGCGCATCTGTTCGGCTGAATAGTTGCTGACCCCTACTGCCGTGATTCTGCCACGCTGCACTTCATCTGCCAAGGCGTTCATCAAGGTATCTTGGCTCATCAAGAATGCAAAAGGCCAATGTACTTGGTAGAGTGTAACGCGATCGACTTGCAGCCGTTTCAAACTTGCCGTTACCGCGTCTGAAACCGACTCTTTGGTAAATCGCCAGGGTAAGGGGCCGTATTTAGTCGCTATTTCGACTTTTTGCCCACTTTGCTGCATGAACTTGCCCAGTAATTCTTCGGAAAGTCCCATCCCGTATACTTCTGCGGTGTCAAAGAAGTTAACCCCAGCGTCGATAGAAGCTTGAAAAGCTTCCCCTAGCTGCGCCTCTCCGTAATTTTTGCCATAATTCCAAAACAGTTTGTCACCCCAAGCCCAAGTGCCAATGCACAAGGGTGTAACGCTGGGACCATTTCGGCCTAGTGTAATAGTCTGTACTTGTGTTGCCATTTTAGTTTACACTTCTTTACATATATCGAGTGTAGCGTTACGAAGAAAGGCTCAACCTGGGTGAGTGCAGACAGAGAAACCCGGTTTTTTGGAGAAACCGAGTTTCTGGGATCTAGTTCGTGTAACTGAAAACCGCTATATCTTTAGAAAGGAAACCGTATTAAATATAAGTTAGTTTTGTAGCGATCGTCTGTTTGAAAAACTATGTCTAGCGGTGATTTATCAGATATCAAAATAGAAGACAATCCCCAAAAATTGCCCAGACTCAATCTACCTGCGATGTTAAGACTGGGTTTATGCCAAACCGGACTGGGTATGATGTCAGTTCTGACGTTTGGCGTACTCAATCGCGTTCTGATTAGAGAATTGGGAGTACCCGCAACCCTTGCCACAGTCATTTTAGCCTTGACTTTATTTGTAGCGCCAGCGCGAGTTTGGTTCGGGCAGCTGTCAGACACCAAGCCTTTGTGGGGTTATCATCGCACAGGATATGTGTGGATCGGTGCAGCCAGTCTGGCGATCGTCGCATTTATCGCCGTGCAAGTGATGTGGCAAGTGGGCGCAAGTTTGAAAGCGGAAGGCTGGACGAATCAAACCTATACCTGGACTGCCTTGCTAGCCTTTTTGTTTGCCCTTTACGGTTTGGCAGTCAGCGCTTGTTCGACACCCTTTGCCACCCTGCTGGTGGACGTTTCCGACGAAGATAATCGCTCTCAACTGGTGGGAATTGACTGGTCAATGTTGATCGGGGGAACGATTGTCGGCGCAATTATTATTGGCGCATTGCTGAAAAAAATAACTATAAATGCCCCGATAGAAGAGTTACAGGCAGCAATTAATCGCCTGTTTCTAATTGTACCTGCGATCGTCTTTGGTTTGGCTTTGTTGGGAACCTGGGGCATTGAGAAAAAATATAGCCGCTATGCCATGCGATCGACATTAGTCAACAAAGAAGCGAAAATTACTTTGGGTAGAGCTTGGCGTATCTTAACAGCCAGCCGACAAACTCAGTTATTCTTTACCTTTCTGGTAATGATGACGCTTGGCTTATTCATGCAAGACGCCATCTTGGAAACTTATGGCGGTGATGTCTTCAAAATGCAAGTCGGCGAAACGGCGACGCTCAATGCTTTCTGGGGAACTGGCACTTTATTCGGTCTGCTTGGAACTGGTTTCTTTCTGGCTCCGCGTCTGGGTAAGCGCAATACTACCAAACTTGGGTGCGTGTTAGTCGCTGTGTCGTTAATTTGGGTGATTTTATCTGGATTTACTCAGAATCCAAAACTCCTACAAACGGCGCTTTTGTTTTTCGGTTTGGTTTCCGGAGTAGCAACAACAGGAGCTCTGACTTTAATGTTGGATCTCACAGCCGCAGAAACCGCAGGAACATTTATTGGTGCTTGGGGATTGGCACAAGCTTTGGCAAAAGGCGTGGCAACAATTGCTGGAGGTGCTGTGTTAGATATCGGCAAGAAAATATTTACCGACTTGGTGGTAGCCTACGGATTGGTGTTTCTGTTGCAAGGATTGGTAATGCTGTTGGCTGTTTGGTATTTGGGGAAAGTGAATGTGACCGAATTCCGCACCAACGCACGGGAAGCGATCGCAACTGTCTTGCAAAATGAGCTAGATTGAGACAATCTATTGGTATTGTTGGCTACTACACAAACTAAAGATATGACTAATTTTTGGGATACACTTTTAAATTTTGCCGAGACAAATACTGCCAGAATCGGCACCAAACTGTTGGAAGATTTCGGTCGATTGCAGCCGACACTCAAGTCAGATGGCAGTTTGGTAACATCAGCCGATAAGTGGGCGGATGAGGAAATTCGTAATGCGATATTGGATACTTTTCCCAGTCACGATATTTTAAGCGAAGAGGGAGAACACGTTTTTTCCGGTGCGGAATGGTGCTGGGTAATCGATCCAATTGACGGCACAACTAACTTTACTCGCGGAATTCCGATTTGGGGAATTTCTTTGGGATTGCTGTATCAAGGAACGCCTATATTTGGCTACGTACATTTTCCCAACATCAATCAATCTTTTCACGGATACTGGCATGGCGCATCGTCTACTGATGGTGAAAATGGTGCGTTTATGAATAAGCGCCCTATTCACACCAGTAGCGACTCACCCAGCCAAAATCAATTTTTCAACCTTTGTGCCAGGAGTACGGCTGTTTTGCAAAAACCGCTTCCCTGCAAAATTAGAATATTAGGGGTGACTACCTACAATTTCCTGTGTGTTGCTACTGGTGCGGCGTTGGGAGGCGTGGAGTCTACACCTAAAGTGTGGGATTTAGCGGCAGTTTGGACTATTGTTCAGGCAGCAGGCGGTGTTTTGGTGCCGCTGAAAGAAGGATCGGTATTTCCGCTGCAAGAAGGGGAAAACTATGGCGATCGCTCTTATCCAACTTTAGTATCTAGTAGAGCCGAACTCGTGCCCATCTTTAAACCTTTGGTGGAATATCTTGGCGAAAAACGATAATTATTTCAGATTGCAAATTTCAGATTTCAAATTTAAAATTTGCAATCTAAAATCTTAAATCTGCAATTAATCTAACGTAGTTCTCCAAATAAAGTCAGCGATCGACTTGTCTGCTTTGAATTGAGATCTGTCGGGAGGATTTAGCAGCACTACACGCTGAACTAAGTTAGCGCTACCCAGGCGTCTAGCTACCCGACTGGGAATTCCATATCCGTAGACTACGTGACCCTGACCGACTAAAGTTACTACCTGAAAATCTGGGTTACGCTGCAAAAACTGGGCAATTACTTCCGCCATCGTTTCATCCCACAACACCTGCGCTTGAAAAAATCGCTCAAAACTGCTGCTGCTACCGCTACCTTGGTGCATTTGTTCGTAAATTTGCAACATTAATACGCGATAGGCGGCATTATCCGTGCGAATTTCTGACAGAGGCGGAATATATTGCTGTTCTTCCCGCGACAAGCTTTCCAAGCCTCGACGGGCAACCTTGCGCGTGATTTCAGTCGGTGTATTCAAAGCTAATACGGGTAGCCGATTGGCTTTAGCAAACCGCAGAATGGGAGCGTAGTATTCCCACGGGAAGCCCCAACGATTTTCGTAGTCCGTTCTTTCTCGCAGTCGCACTTCCGTCAATTCGTTACCGATATAGCGATCGAGCTCGAACTGAAAGGGTCGCTGAAACATTTCCATTGCGATCGCAATGTTAGGGTTCTGACGATGCAGTTCCTCAATAATCTGTAGTTGAATTATATGGTCTTCTGGGTTATCGTGCGTTTCTCCCAGGTACACAACATTAGCCTGTGCTAGTTGCGACAACACAGTTTGCGAAGTATAAGTAGGCAGCTGGCGGGGACGAAGGACTCTTTGAGCGTTAACCAGCTGAGTGCAGAACAGGATGATGCCCAGCGACAAAGCGCACAGGCTAACAAATTGGCATTTTCTCATAGCAATATTTTGCACTGTCTTGGCATAACTAGGGCTGAGTGTCAAGCCATAACCCAGATCCCCTCTGGTTTTGGCCCAGCAGCCATTTAAGCGATCGCCCTAATTGCAGGAGAGCCTACATAAGTCTAGTGACTGACATCACGCAATTATCGGGATTCGGGCACGTTTGTACTAGGTTTGGCATCAACTTACCTGACCGCTGTCGTCATCTTTGGAAGCTATTTACAATCACTGTGCGAATTACAAGCATAGCTCATAGTAATAAAGACCAAAATTGAAAATGAGAGCAGATTAACTCAAATGACACAAGAAGAAATTAGCGCAATAAAAAGTCAATTTTTTGCCACAGTTGCTCACGATTTGCGTACTCCTTTGACTGCCATTTTGTTATCTACAGAATTGCTTGAAACCTACGGTCATGAAACACCTGAAGAGAAAAAACGCCAATATCTTCGTTGTATTCGAGAAGCAGCAGAACAAATTAACAAATTAGTTAATGAGGCTTTAGATACTTATGGTATAGAGTAAAGAAGGCATCCAGTGAATTGCTTGAACAATGTACTTTTGCAAGTCGCCCCTAGATAGCGTTAGGGCGACTTTAAGTTGAAAATTTTAGGCGATCTATCCTTCTTCAACACAGCCTCGATCGAATCAAGCTGACTGCGTTTTTAAGAGGATATTACCTATGACCGAAAAAAGGCTCGTATGAAACAGATAAAATAAAAACAATTCACCATCCCTTCTACCTCTCACCTACCATGAAAGCCCTCTGGCTAGAAAACAACGAACTTCAACTGCGTACTGATGTCCCCATTCCCACACCACCACCGGGGGAAGTACTGGTGCGGGTAGTGCGTGCGGGTATCTGCAATACTGATTTGGAATTACTCAGAGGCTATTACCCCTACACTGGTATTTTAGGTCATGAATTTGTCGGGATTGTGGAACAGGGGCCAAGCGAACTGCAAAATAAACGGGTAGTGGGAGAAATTAACGCAGTTTGCGGTGAGTGTCGATTTTGTCGCAACGGATACCCGACTCACTGCGAAAATCGCACGGTTTTGGGTATCGTCAATCGCAATGGCGCTTTTGCAGAATATCTGACTTTACCTATCAAAAATCTGCATTCAGTACCGGATAACGTGCCAACCGATGTAGCTACTTTTACCGAACCTGTGGCGGCGGCGTTGGAAATTCAGCAACAGGTGAAAATAACTGCAAACGATCGCGTCCTAGTTGTAGGTGATGGTAAGCTGGGACAATTGGTGGCGCAGACATTGGCGCTGACTGGCTGCGATTTATTAGTTGTCGGGCGTCATCATCAAAAATTGGATTACTTAGCCGCACTTGGGATCGAAACTGGCTTTGCTGATGTGGTTCGCGATCGCACTTTCGATCTCTCTGTTGAATGTACTGGAAATCCCGAAGGATTTGCGATCGCACGTCGCGCCCTCCGTCCGCGAGGAACCCTGGTACTCAAAAGCACCTACGCTGGGCATCTCACTTTCGATGCTTCTTCCTTAGTGGTAGATGAAATTACCCTCATCGGTTCTCGTTGCGGCCCTTTCCCAGAAGCTTTGGCAGCCTTATCACAAAATAAGGTAAATGTCAAATACTTAATTCAAGAGCGGTATGGATTGCAAGATGCGATCGCGGCATTCGATCGCGCCCAACAAAGAGGTATTTTGAAAGTATTGCTAGAAATTAGTGCAGATTCTGAGAAATCAACCCGATAAAATCAGTACAAAGTATAAGTTTTCGGGCAATAATCGGGACATTCGATCGCATCCTCAGAATTAGCAATATGGGGATGCACCGTACACTTAAGACGATAGTCGTTAGTAAAAAACTGGCAGCCAGGGCAAGGGATTTGGTGCATCCGCTTAGCCCTGGTGACACTATGGTTAAATGCCGACCACAGATTCCCAGCCAAAAGAAACATCAATGCCCAGGCTAAGAAAAAGCAAAACGGCACCAAAAAAGGTTCGATGGGATGAATCAGCGGATAAAGCAGTTGGAACACGGCAATTCGCTTATCGAAGTTGAACAAGTATTTCTCATGTTAAACTCCGGCGTGCCCCAACGCCAAACCTGCCACCAGCATCCCCAAAACTAGGAAAGGCTGGGCGCTTGCTTGATACTTGACATCATTTTTCAGGGGGTCGCGCAGGAAATACATATCCTGAAAAGTGATTTGCGGAATGACAAGCAGCAGCAGAATAGTGGCGTATAAATTCTGGTGAATCGCGATCAAATACGCAGCAATACCAGCTTGAAAAATATCGATCGCCAGCACGCAAATCCAAGCCGCCGTAGTGATACCAAACATCACCGGCAGGGATTGCAAACCTAACTGCCTGTCTCCTTCCACACTTTTGAAATCATTGACAACCGCAATTCCCAAACCAGCCAAACTGTAAAACAAAGTCAGAATCACAATCGTAGAATTGAGGTCGCCAAACAAAGCATGACCTGCCCACCAAGGTAAAGCAATGTAACTGGCACCCAAAGCATAATTGCCCAGCCAGCCATTTTTTTTCAGTTTCAGGGGTGGAGCAGAATAAATGTAAGACAGGAACGAACCGCCTATTGCCAGAACAGTAATCGTGGGAAAGCTGTGACCCGCCCACAAATCGAGGGCGTATGCCAATCCAATTCCAGCGAGTAACAGCACCCAAACTTGGGTAATTACCTGGGGAATAGAGATTGCACCTGATGGAATCGGGCGATAGGGTTCGTTAATGGCGTCGATATCCTTGTCGTAAAAATCGTTAATGGTTTGGGTATAACCCGCCAGCAATGGCCCAGACATCAACATACACGCAGCCGCTATCAGCACGTTTTCCAATGTCCAGGTGTAGTGACCGGAGGAAGCCGCACCGCAGACTACTCCCCAAATCAGGGGAATCCAGGTAATCGGCTTCATCAGTTGCAGGCGGATTTTCCAAATATTAGTTTCCCCTGATGCGGCACCTTTCATACCTAGCATCTGCCGCGTTTTGGCAGTGCGATCGGTAGTGCTAACATTAGCTTCTATTGGCAGCGGCTGTGCCAATTCTGAAGTATTGGTTTCGGGATGGGGGGAAAACTGGGAGGGAGTGGGGTCAGACATATGGATTTTCGATTTTAGATTTTGGATTTTAGATTTTGGATTCATTGAAAGAGGAAATCTACCAAAATCGTCACGAGAAATAGATTCGGCTTTTGGGAATCCGCCAGCCTTATTACCTCCAGCTTCTTGCTAGAAAGAAATAGTTAGATAACTATTTTGGAATTTCGCTCCCTTAACCGGTTGCCCGCTTAACTGGGGAGGAAGAAAAATATTGCGGCGCTGGTCGCCTGCTTCGATCGTCACTTCCGGGCCGTACTGTGTGAGTTTAACTTGCTTTTTGTCAAACCCAGGCAAGAACAGCCGCACTTGACGAGCTGGAATGTCAATTTCTATGGGTTTGGGAGCCCGATAAGCTTGCCGGAAATCTGGCAGCGCCGCCATTAGGGGTTGCCAGTTGCCGCCGCTGCGGGCTGGCATAACGCTGACTGCCAAGGGCGCAAATTCGCTGGTTATGCTGTCGGTGACGGCAGCAACGCGATCGAATGTCTGGTAAACCTGTTCTAGGTTTTGCGCTGTCTCGGCTGCCGCTGTGTCCGGCATAGTGGCTTGATTGAGAATGACGCCACCCACAGTGAGGCCGATTTGCTGGGCGCTGCCCCAAAGGTATTTGGCAGTTGCGATCGCCACTGGGTCGCCCGTACTCACCAAATAAGCTGCCATGCGATGGGGATTGGCTACCGCATCCTTGCCTTGGTCTAACAGGTTGTTCACCTGGTTGGTGGGTTGGGCGAAGTTATCCTCGCCCCAATTCACGTTCAATACAGCGCTAGCGACCGGCTGGATAAAGGGCGATATGGTTTTCCCCAAATCGGAATTGATAAACAAGTTCCGAAAGCGGCGAATGTACCAACTCAGGATTTCCGGCATTCCCAGCATCCGCAGTGTGGTTTGGTCGCCCGTCCCATCGTAGACGATCGCATCGTATTTACCGGCAGCGTCGTACTCCCGAATGGCATTTAGCCCCAAGGCACTATCCATTCCCGGCAACACACCTAACTCTTGACCGAATACTTCTTTTATGATAGGTGTCCGGAGATATTGCGCTTCCAGCTTTTTGAATTCTTCCCAGCTGCGTTCCAGCAGCTGGGCTGTATGAAACTGCACCCCCTGGAGATTAGTCGATATTTCCTGGGGGTCGGGGCCAAGGGTAGCACCCAAAATGGCACTCATCGCGGGGTCGCTGCCCTGTCCGGCTAGCAGCACGCGCTTTCCTTGGCTCGCTAGCTGTTTGGCAGCAGCGATCGCCACTGTCGTGCGACCGGTGCCACCCTTGCCCAAAAATGTCAAAATCAAGGACATTTGTCTTCCTTAAGCGTTTACGGGTTCTAGTTCGTCTTCAAAGAACCAAGTAGCAAACTTGTCCTCAAACTGGACAACCACTCCCACACCGCTACCATCTACTATTTTGTATCCCTGAATAATGCCCCGCTGTCCCAGTCGTTTGATTACGTTTTCTGGCGCACGATCCCGAAGACGACGGACGCGGACTGTTTGACCGATTTCCATTGCAACACCAAACTATGAACCATTCCACAGTCTATATGTAGTTAGCGCTTTGGGGCTAGGGGCTGGAAAAGTCAAAAGTCAAAAGTCAAAAGTCAAAAGTCAAAAGTCAAAATTTTCCGTCTTGCCCCAGTCCCATGCCCCATACCCGATGCCCCATGCCCTATGTCCCACCAGAAACTTTTTCGCCAAATTGCAAAAATATGAATAAAATCTTAACCTAAGACCTTTTCCATATTGTGGTGTGTTGGTAGTGAGCGAGGAAACAAGCTTTGCTGAGGTCAATCCGAGGAGTTGTTCGTCAAGCTGGGAGATTTAGGCAGCATCTGCCTGTAAATAACCCGTGGTGGGCTAAGTTGGATCTCCTGAAAGCGTTAGTTGTGCGAGACTTGGAAGCTCGATACAAGGGCGCTATTTTGGGCAATTTTTGGTCATTAGCGAACCAAATATCCCAATTATTGATTTACACTTACGTTTTTTCTGTTGTTCTCAGGGTAAAGTTGAGCCTGCAAGGATTGCCAGAGAACAAGTTAACTTTTGGTTTGTGGATATTTGCGGGATTGCTACCTTGGACGGCATTCACTGCCGGCTTATTGCCAGCCGCAGTTTCCGTCATCAACCAACCAAATTTGGTAAAAAAGGTTGTGTTTCCCTTAGCGCTATTACCCTTAGTGCCAGTATTGTCTGCCTTTGTTGAAAGTTCGATCGGGTTAGTCGGACTTATTCTGTTGGTGGGAATGACCACCCAAACCGTTCACAGTACCCTCTGGTTTTTGCCGCTGCTTTGGTTAACCCAGTTGCTTTTAACGGCGGGTTTAAGTTATCTCGTCGCCGGGTTAACGGTATTCTTGCGCGATGTGCCCCAAACCTTATCGGTACTGACAAATCTGTGGTTTTATCTAACTCCGATTGTCTACCCTGCTTCCCTCATTCCAGAACAATGGCGTACTTTGGTGTTTTGTTTAAATCCGATGAGTGCGATCGCGGAAACCTATCGCGACCTCATCTTAGAAGGTAGCTTGAAGCACTGGCAAGAATGGACAATAGCTAGTTTCGTTTCTTTATCAGTGTTTTTGCTCGGCTTACAAGTTTATCGGCGATTGCGGCCTGCATTTGCCGATGTGCTTTAAATTTTAACAGAAAAAAAACCGCCAAAAATCTCGCTAACTCAACTCAATCCTTTGTCCTTTTAGCAGCAGAGTCATGACTGAAATTGCAATTTCTCTCGCCAATGTCTCCAAGTGCTTTAAGTGCTACTCTCGTCCTGCCGATCGCCTCAAAGATTTGTTACTGCCAGGAAAAAGTAGAGCTAATGAATTTTGGGCACTTCAAGATATCAACCTGGAAGTTCCCAAAGGGCAAACTTTGGGAATTGTCGGTCGCAATGGTTCCGGGAAAAGTACTTTATTGCAAATTATCGTAGGTACGCTGACACCAACCTGCGGTCAAGTGCGCGTCAACGGTCGCATCGCTGCATTGTTAGAACTTGGCAGTGGCTTTAACCCGGAATTTACCGGCAGACAAAATGTCTTTTTTAACGGTCGGTTGATGGGTTTGAGTCAAAAGGAAATTGAAGCTAAATTTGATGAAATTGTGGCGTTTGCAGATATCGGGGATTTTCTCGATCAACCTGTCAAAACTTATTCTAGCGGAATGTTTGTCAGGCTCGCATTTGCAGTTTCCACGAGCGTCGAGCCGGATATTCTCGTCGTAGATGAAGCTCTCTCAGTTGGAGATGAAGCGTTTCAACGCAAATGCTTCGCTCGCATTCAAACAATCCGCGCTAAAGGCGGCACAATTTTATTTGTTTCTCACTCAGCTAGTGCCGTTATAGAAATCTGCGATGCGGCTATTTTAATGGATCGGGGTGAAAAACTTCTTTTCCACCATCCTAAGTTTGTTCTGGACAAATATCATAAGCTAATGTACGCTCCAGAGGACAAGGTGCAGCATTTACGGGAAGAAATCCGCGAAATGCAAAAAACGGTGAGCTACGATGCTTTCAAGCAAAACATTTCGGTATTGGAAAACAAATCAGAAATAAGCCTTTACGAAGGATTAAATTCAGAAACAGAGTTAGAAACAGAAGCAGAAAACATCCGGGAATTTTACGATCCGGAGTTGGTTCCTTCCAACACAATTTCCTATGTGCCTCGCGGTGCTAAAATAACTAATCCCCACATAACGATGCCAGATGGCAGAGTGGTGAACCATCTAGTAGGTAAGAAAGACTACATTTACACTTACTCGGTAGCTTTTCTCAAACACGCTCAACAAGTTCGGTTTGGAATGCTGGTTAAAACCGTTAGTGGATTGGAACTGGGAGGTGCTTCATTTACCGCATCTTCTCAAGAAATCGAAGAAATTGAGCCGGAAACTATCGTAATAGTAAAGTTCCGCTTCAAATGCCTCCTCAATCCGGGGGTTTACTTTTTAAATGCCGGCGTTACAGGTTTGGTTGACGGACATTTTACCTATCTTTCCAGACATATTGATGTGGCAATGTTCAGAGTTCAACCAGAAACCAATTCTTATGCCAGCGGTATAGTTGACTTGATGATCGAACCAAGTTTGACTATCAATGCCGATTTGATCGAAAAACATCAAGAAATTGAAGTTTTTTAGAGATCCTTTACCACAAACGGCGTTGATTAAAATTAAGGTGGATGCCAATGGATATCGAAGCGATCGCACAGAAAAAGCAGGAAATAATAGACAAGTTTGGCGAGTGGACAAATCACAACATCCATCTGGCTGACGATATCTACACGATCGGTCAAAAAATCACCGGATCTGAGGTAAAGGTGAGGCGGATATTACAAGCAATATCCGATGTAGTCGATCGACCTTTTGAAAACCTGCGAATTCTCGACTTAGCTTGTCTGGAGGGGTTATATGGCATAGAACTCGCACTTCACGGTGCAGAAGTTGTCGGCATAGAAGGCCGACAAGCTAATATCGAAAAAGCTCGATTTGCTAAAGAAGCCCTTTCCCTGGACAACATACAACTGGTACACGACGATGTTCGCAATCTCAGTCCGGAAAAGTACGGCACTTTTGATGTAGTCTTATGTTTGGGTATACTTTACCACTTGGATGTCCCGGATATTTTTCGTTTTGTGGAGAATATGGCAGCAGTTTGCCAAAAGCTCCTGATTTTAGATACTCATGTCAGCACAAACGCCGAAAAGTGCTATATTTACAACGAGCAAAAATACTGGGGCAGTCACTATGCAGAACATAGCGGTAATTCAACGCCGGAGGAAAGAGAGAAGTTGCTGTGGGCATCGTTAGACAATTTAACCAGTTTTTGGTTTACGCGCCCTTCCTTGTATAATTTATTGTCGGTGGTGGGTTTCACATCCGTATATGAGTGCCATAACCCAGCCGTGATAAAGTATGAAGTAATGCGCCAAAGAAAAGAAGCCGATCGAAACACATTTTTGGCAATAAAAGGAAAAGAAGAAACAATACTGTCGTCGTCGATAGCGAATAATATACCACCGGAAAGATGGCCAGAAAAAGAAGAGTTAGAAGTAGCAATACGAACGCGGTAAAACAACCGCAAACACTGATAATAACGGGAATGCACCGCTCTGGCACATCTCTGACGGCTGCGTTTGTACAGCAAATAGGAGTAAATTTAGGCAACAACACTTTTGAGGCAGATGAGCATAATCGCAAAGGCTACTTTGAAGACGTTGACTTTCTAGAATTTCAGCGCTCGGTTTTGCAAAATAGTTGTCCTCCTGAAGAATCGGGATGGCAGGATTGGGGATGGACAGAAAATGAAAGTTTGGACAGTAATAATTTTGCCAATTATATAGAAACAGCAAAAGAATTAATTAACAGCCGTCAGCACAACTTTCCGATTTGGGGTTGGAAAGACCCGCGTACAAGTTTAATGCTCGATTTCTGGGACGATTTGCTTCCAGAAGCAAAATATTTATTTGTTTATCGCTACCCGTGGGATGTAGAGGATTCAATTAGCCGTCTGAAGGAAACGGTTTTTACCAAACATCGTGACTACGCTTTGAAAATTTGGGAGTATTATAATCGCCAACTGATTGATTTTTATAAAAGTCATTCGGATCGGATTGTTTTATTGAACGTAAATGCTTGGCAGAAACAGCCAGAGATGTTAATTGAATTAATGCGAAATAAACTGGATATAGAAATAAAGGATAATGCGAGCGATCGCGAATTTAAATTAATATACGATCGACAAATATTTAAAAGCTTAAAATGGGATTCGTTTGCGGTAAAATATTTATATAAAAAGTCACCGCAGTACTTTTCTATGTTGGAGGAATTAGATCGGCTTGCCGATCTACCCAGCGAATTCTCCCTGTCAGCGATCGAGTGGGAAAATAATTCTGAAGCCAGCATTGTCTTGAGCTCTGCAAGTTCTTCAGAGCCGGGAACAAGTTCAGAAGATTTTCAGTCAAATTCAGCACAGTTAAATGAAACTGTAGCAAAGAAAATGAGATTGTTAAACGCTCCAGAAAGTGAGATAGCTGTAACGGTTGTAATTCCTTGTTACAATCAAGGTGAGTTTATTTTAGAGGCGATTTCCAGCGTAGAAAGCTGCCAAGATCGCGTTTACGAAATTTTAGTAATAAACGATAAATCGACAGAAAAAGTAACATTAAAGATTTTGGATTATTTAAAAGAAAACGGTTATTGTATCATCGAACAGGAAAGAAATTTAGGGTTGGCGTCAGCCAGAAATACAGGCGTAGAAAAGGCAAGAGGCCGTTACATCCTGCCGTTGGATTCCGATAATAAAATCAGGCCGGAATATATCACAAAGTCAATTGAAATATTGGATAAATATCCGGAAGTAGGAGTAGTTTACGGAGACGCAGAATTTTTTGGAGAGAGAACAGGTATTTGGGAAGTAGGCGAATTCGATATTAACAAACTGGCAGGCAGAAACTATATCGATGCTTGTGCTGTGTACCGGAAGCAAGTTTGGGAAGATTGCGGCGGATACGACACCAAAATACCGGATAAACTGGGGTATGAAGATTGGGACTTTTGGCTGTCAGCAGCAGAGAAAAGATGGAAATTTTATCATATTCCAGAAGTATTATTTGATTATCGGGTCAGAGCAGATTCAATGGTGAGTTTGTGCAGAATACCGGAAAATCATGAGAGATTGGTACGTTATATATGCGCGAAGCACTTAGAAATATATAAAACTAACTTTGCTAACATTTTGGCAGAAAAAGATTCTGCGTTACTAAAAGAGCAGATCCGTTATGAAGGACTGGAAATGGAATTGGCAAAAACTCAGGCAGCATTAGAAGAATCTCAGTCACATCTGGGGCGCATCCAATCAGCTTGGGAAGAATCGCAAGAACAGTTACAGCGCATTCAATCAGCTTGGGAGGAAGCGCAGTGGGACATACTTCGCATCCAAGGTGCTTGGGAACAAGCACAATCGGAAGTGCAAATAGCTCACGCTGCCAGCGAGAAAACGCAATCAGAACTGCGGCGCATCCAATCAGCTTGGGACGAAACGCAGTTGGAAGTCGATCGCATCCGCAGCGCTTGGAAAGAATCTCAAGAACAAGTATCCCTCACTCACGCCTTGTGGCAACAAGCGCAGTCAGAAGTCGATCGCATCCGCAGCACCTGGGAACAATCCCAGGAGGAATTGCGCCAAACACACGCGGCTTGGGAAGAATCCCAGCAGAAATCGCAACAGCAAACACAAAGCATCCAAACTGCTTGGGAGCAAGCACAGCAACAAGTGCAGCTAACTCACAGCGAATGGGAGCAAGCGCAACAGCAAACGCAAAGCATCCAAACTGCTTGGGAGCAAGCACAGCAACAAGTGCAGTTAACTCACAGCGAATGGGAGCAAGCGCAGCAGCAAACGCAAAGCATCCAAATTGCTTGGGAGCAAGCGCAGCAGCAGTTGCACCGCATCCAAAGTATCTGGGAGCAAGCGCAGCAACAAGTGCAGCACATTCAAACTACCTGGGAACAAACACAAAACCAAGCACAGCTAACTCACAGCGAGTGGGAGCGATCGCAGCAGCAGTTACACCAAATTCAAAACGCCTGGGAACAAGCGCAGCAGCAAGCACAGCAAATCCAAACCACTTGGCAGCAAGCGCAACAGCAAGTGCAGCTAACTCACAGCGAATGGGAGCGATCCCAGCAGCAGTTGCACCAAATCCAAAATGCTTGGGAACAAACGCAGCAGCAAACTCAGCTAATTCACACCACTTGGGAGCAAGCGCACTCACAAGCGCAGCGCGTCCAAACTGCTTGGGAGCAAGCGCACTCACAAGTGCAAAGCATCCAAACTGCTTGGGAGCAAACACAACAGCAAGCACAGCAATCGCAATCCCAACTCGTACAAATACAAACAGACTGGGAGCGATCGCAATCCCAACTCGTACAAATACAAACAGACTGGGAGCGATCGTACAGTCAACTGCAAATCGCGCAGGCAGATCTCGCACAAGCGCGATCGACCATTAAAGAAATGGAAAGCAGTAAATTTTGGAAATTGAGAACAGCGTGGCTTCGATTCAAGCAGGCGATCGGTTTATAAAAAAATACTGAAAAAAAATGCAAAAAAATTTATCCGATATGGCAGAATTTGCTCAAAAAGCCAAATTACCCTTCTTGGGGGTAAAACTAGAAACTATTTCGCCAGAAGATGACTTATTCATAGAAGTAGTTCCCACAGGCGACTTACTCGGTTGTTTGGATGGCCCAACTCCTAACGAAGTTAACACCAACGGAATGTTGGTTGTGGTAGGTTGGCTGGGAAGCAGAAACTCCCGCATTCAATCCCTCAGCTTGTCCAGAGACGGCTTACCAGAAGAACCCATATCCTACGGTTTGCCTCGTCCAGACGTAGCGCAAGTATTCCCTGACTTGCCAAACGCAGCGCTATCTGGATTTCGGTGGAATATCTTTTTAGGGCCGAACTACTCCGGAAATATTATCATCACAATTTGGGCAGTCCTGGAAAATGACGAAAAAATTTGTTGTTTTACTCGCCGCGTCAGAGTGCAGCCCTCTCCATCAGAACAAGTTAAACGCTTCAACCCAATTCTTTTTATTTACGGTGCCGCACGCAAAGCAATCGCAGCATACCAACACGGACGCTTATCGCCTTCTCCATTTGAGTGGGTTCGCAAACTGCGGATTTACTATCAACAACAGAAAAACGATCGCCAAATCGCGATCGAAAGTTTCAACGTAACTCATCCTTGGCAACTTCAAGATCCATATCAAAGATGGCTAGAAACAAATCGTCTCACCCCAAAGCTTTTAGCACGCATGACAGAAGATGCTCAAAAGCTCAAAAATAGCGGGCCGAAAATCAGCATTGTTGTTCCCGTTTATAACACCTCAGAACCATTTCTCAGGGAGATGATTAATTCCGTCACCGAGCAAATTTATCCTAATTGGGAACTTTGCTTAGCTGACGATGCCTCCACCAAGCCTCACGTCAAAGAAGTTTTGACAGAAGCACAAGCATCGGACTCGCGCATAAAAGTTACTTTTAGACAACAAAACGGACACATCGTAGCAGCGACAAACTCTGCCTTAGACTTAGCTACCGGTGAATACGTTGGCTTCTTAGATCACGACGACCTCTTATCGCCGGACGCCTTACTGCACGTTGCCGAATGTATTAGCAAAAATCCCGATGTGGATTGGATTTACACAGACGAAGACAAAATCGATGAAACTGGACGCAGGTACGATCCCCAACTGAAGGGAACCTGGAGTCCAGAAATGATGCTCACCCACAACTTTACCCAACACTTTACCGTTATCCGTAAAACAATAGTCGCTCGAGTCGGACGGATGCGAAAAGGTTTTGAAGGAGCTCAAGACCTGGATTTATTTTTACGAGTCACCGAACACACAAATATAGATAAAGTTAAACACATTTCCAAAGTTTGCTATCACTGGAGATCCCATTCCGAAAGTACAGCTTCCCACGGCACGCAAAAACGCTACGTATTCGATAGTGCCTATCGCGGCATATCAGATACAATTCAACGTCGAGGTCTCAAAGCCGAAGCATTTTTGCCTGCCCTTGCAGAAAAGCACGGCTTATGTTTGTATCAATTGAAGTGGGACGCCAGCTTGCTAGCGGAAAATCCCGTCACTATTGCCATTCCCACCAGAGACAAAGTTGAACTGTTAGAAAAATGCGTAGCTAGTTTAGAAAGAACTGTTGATAAGCGTTACGTAAAGCTACTCATCATAGATGATGACTCTCAAGAGAAGAAAACTCACGACTATCTCAAAAAATTAGTACAAAATCAAGTCCTACAATGCCGAGTCATTCACTCAGGACGAACTAAGGAACCTTTCAATTACGCAAGGTTAATGAACCTCGCCGCTAAATACGTCGATACGCCCTATATGCTTCATCTCAATAACGATATAGAAGCGATCGCCCCTGGCTGGTTAGAGGACATGGTAGGCTGGATGTCAATAGATGATGTGGCAATAGTAGGTGCTAAACTTTTATATCCCGATCGTACTATTCAACACGCAGGTGTAGTCATTGGGCCCCATAATGGACTCGCCGATCATCTATTCCATAATCTACACACAGAAGAAATAGGTTATATTGTTTTACCCCATGCCGCACGCAATCTATCAGCAGTCACCGGTGCTTGTCTTTTAACTCCCACCGCTTTATACAGAGAATTAGGTGGCTTTGACGAAGAAAACTTCGCAGTACAATACAACGACGTAGACTACTGTTTGCGCGTTATTCAATCTGGCAAACGAGTTGTTTTTACACCTCAAGCAACTCTCATCCACGTTACCAGCGCTTCCAGAGGCAAAGATTACGATTACCGAGAACACTTAAATTTTCTCAGCAGATATCCGAATTTTCGAGACCCCTACTTCAACGAAAATTTAGATATAGAATCCATGTGGATGGCAGTAAATCCAGCCAAATACTGTCATACAGAACGAGTGGGTAAATTAAAAGTTTTGGTAATTACCCACAATTTAAATTTGGAAGGAGCGCCTTTAATTATTTACAACTATGCGCGTCACTTTGCTACAGCGGGCGAGTATCAGGTCAATGTCATATCTTCTGAAGATGGCATTTTGCGAGATTTTTATGAAGAATTAAACATCCCTGTAAAAATCGTCTCCAATCAAGTACCGCTGAGCGACGAATCGGTAGAACAATTTCGCAATCGGTTAAGAAAATTAGGAGATAACCTCGATTTATCTTCCTTCGATATAGTCGTAGCCAACACCTTACTAACTTTCTGGGGTGTGGAAATGGCACGGTTATTCGGATTGCCAAGTATTTGGAACATTCACGAAAGCATCAGTATCGAACAAAGCATCAAGCACTGTTTTGGAGAAGGCTCAGAAGAGTCTATGCGACAATTGCTAAAAGATTGTTTTGTCAATGCTAATAAAGTTGTTTTCCAAGCTGAAGCGACCTGTAACTTGTTTCAGAGGTTGAATGCTAAAGATAATTTCCGCACCTTTCCCGGTGCAGTTCCCATAGACAAAATCAACCAATTCCGCCACTCTCATCATAAATCTGACCTCCGCGCTAAATATGGTATTAATCCAGATGATGTCGTCCTCACGATGGTGGGAACTATTTGCGAACGGAAGGGACAGCATATTTTAGTAGAAGCGGTCAAAGAACTGCTAACTCGCTACCCGGAACGGAATGCTGGCTTATCTTTCGTTATAGTTGGCGGTAACGTACCCAGTTACCTCAACTTTGTACAGCATCAAATCAAAGCATTAGAACTGACAAATGTCTATATTTTTGACAAAACTAAAGATATCTTTGACTTTTTTGCTCTGAGCGATGTTTTTGTATTCTCAAGTTTTGAAGAGTCGTTTCCCAGAGTAATCTTAGAAGCAATGGCATTTCAACTCAAGATTGTCAGCACCAACGTTTTTGGTATTCCGGAAATGGTTAGTGATGGACATGAAGCATACTTGGTGCCATCTGGCAACCCGAAAGTTTTAGCTGATGCAATTGAGGAATGCTTGAAAAATCCAGAAAAATCGGCGCGTATGGCTAGTAATGCTTATGCCAAAGTTTGTAGAATGTTCGATGAAAAAGACCTCCTCCAAAAGCATCTTTTACTGACTAAACAAGTAGCCCTAGAAGAAACTCATTGATTTAATTTGACATGATGAAAATAGACAGCAAAGAACGAAAACCAGACTTCTTGATTATCGGAACCCAAAGAGGTGGCACTACCTCTATGTACGGTTATATAAATCAACATCCCCAGGTTGTACCAGCCCAAAGAAAAGAAGTACATTTCTTTGACTTTAATTTTCATAAAGGTGCTGATTGGTATCGAGAGCAATTTGCCAAATTTGCTAAATCTGTTGACCGAAAAACAGCACAGCAAGATGTTGTAGAAGTTGAAAAAGCTGAAAATAATTTTATTAATGGGTTTATCACTGGTGAAGCAAGTCCTTATTATCTTTTTCATCCTTTGGTTCCCCAGCGCGTTTACGATCTGTTTCCCGAAATCAAGCTAATTGTGCTGTTGAGAAACCCAGTTGCTAGAGTAATTTCTCATTACTATCATGAGGTAAAGTTAGGATTTGAAAATCTGTCTCTAGAGGATGCGATCGCAGAAGAAGAATTTCGGCTCAAAGGGGAACTCGAAAAAATATTAAGTCGGGAAACTTACTACAGCTTCAATCATCAGCATTATACTTACCTTTCCAGAGGTATTTATATCGAGCAAATCGCAAATTGGATGTCTTTTTTTCCTAAAGAACAATTTTTGATACTCAAAAGCGAGGATTTTTACAACGATCCGCAAGCCATTTTACATCAAGTATTTGAGTTTCTAAGTTTGCGCCCTCACAAGCTTAATAAATATGACAAATGGAATACTGCGGATTATGACATAGAAGATGTTAGCGAAGCAACACACCATCAACTAAAACAATATTTCCAGCCTTATAACCGCAAATTATCAGAGTATTTAGGGAGAAATTTTGATTGGGATAGGACTTACGCAAAGAAACCGGGTTTCTCCGAAAAATGGTAGGTTTCACCGTGAACAATCGACGCAGAAACCCGGTTTCTAGCCCTCATCTAAATGGCGCAAAGTTTTTAATTATCGCTCTGTTAGCTATAGGAGTGTTTTTCCGCTTTGTAAATTTGGATAAAAAAGTATATTGGGGAGATGAAGTTTTTACTTCATTGCGGATTGCCGGTTACACTCTTACAGAAGCAACACAGGAATTATTCGATCGCCAACCAAAAACGATCGCAGAGTTACACCAGTATCAGCAACCTCGTCCAGACAAAGACATAACCGATACTATTAAATCTTTAGCAGATGAAGACTCCCAACATCCCCCACTATATTATGTAATCGCCCATTATTGGGAAAAGTTTTTTGGCTCTGGATTGGCAGTGAAAAGAAGTTTACCTGCCTTCATTAGTTTATTGGCTTTCCCTGGCATTTATTTTTTATGTTGGGAATTATTTAACTCACCGATGCTAGGCTGGGTAGCAGTAACAATTGTCGCAGTTTCCCCGTTCCACGTACTTTACGCACAAGAAGTACGCGAGTATAGCTTGTGGACAGTTACTATATTGTTATCCAGTTGGTTATTGCTGCGATCTATGCGCCTTAACACAAAATTTAGTTGGATAATGTATGCAGCTAGTTTACCATTATTATTGTATACTTACTTATTCTCGATATTAATTGTTGTCGGACAAGCAATTTATGTATTTGTAAGCGAAGGATGGCGCTGGCACAAGAAACAAATAGCATTTTTGCTCGCATCTGGCTTTGGGTTGCTAACATTTACGCCTTGGTTGTGGATTGTTGTTAATAGTTTGTCTAGTATCCAAAGTACAACCAGTCAGTTTGCAGAAAAAGTAGACCTGCCGTCTTTGCTGCAAATTTGGAGCTTTAACCTTAGCCGCGTTTTTATAGATTTAGATAGTCAGGGTAAAATTGTAAATTTTGGCAATCCAATTGCAGTGGCGCTTCGAGTAGCTGTGATATTAAGCACCGCTATTTTGGTAGCATACTCGATTTATTTTATTTGCGATCGCACTCCGAAAAGAGTTTGGTTATTTATCTTAACTTTAATGGGTGTCACAGGGCTTGCTCTCATACTGCCCGATTTAATTGTAGGTGGTATCCGCTCAGGCGTTGCTCGTTATCTCGTACCCTGTTATTTGGGCATTCAACTAGCAGTCACTTATACTATTTTTATGATGTGTTACGCAGAAATTTTCCCGCACACCTCTTATGGTAACACCGGGTTCGATAACGGGGGAATTTTCAGTTTACGAATAAACAGCAAAAAATTTTCTCATCTGTGGCGATCGATCGCCCTTGTGCTGATATCGCTAGGTGTTTTATCATGTACTATTAGTTCTCAAGCCGAATCTTGGTGGAACAAATATGGCAGCTACTACAATCCTCAAGTAGCTAGGATGATTAACCAGAATAAAAGCCCTCTTGTCATCAGTAGCGGTTATGTGCCCAGAGTCTTATCTCTTAGCTATTTACTCCAACCAGAAGTCAAGATTCAGTTTATCCCCCAAGCAAATATATCGCAAATTCCCCCTGGCTTTACCGAAGTATTTTTATATCGACCTTCAGCAGAAAAATTAAAATATCGACGTTGGCAACAACTGAATTATAAAATAGAAACAGTATATCAATCTCCGCCTATTTACGAATACTTGGAGCCAATTTCCCGCCCTAGCGAGATCTGGATCTGGAAATTAACGAAACGTTCGTAAAATGATATGAAAGTGGAAAATATAGTAGGTTGGGTTGAGGCAACGAAACCCAACACCCAGTCCCGACGCCCTTTTTTGACTTTTGACTTTTGACTTTTGACTTTTCTAACCCCTAACTCCTAACCCCTAGCCCATGCGAATTCTCTTCCTGCATCCTAACTTCCCAGCCCAATTTCGCCATGTGGCGACACTTTTAGGCAAAGACCCCAACAATGAAGTTGTCTTTGCTACAAAAATCGAAAATGCGGAGTGGCAAATTCCCGGTGTCCGCAAAGTCTTGTTCAAAGTAAGCCGGGAAGCGCGAGCGGAAACGCACCACTACGTCCGCTTCTTAGAAAACGGCGTTTTGCACGGACAGGGAATGTTTCGGGTAGCCGAACAGCTCAAAGCAGAAGGCTTTATACCGGATGTAATCTACGGGCATTCTGGCTGGGGGCCAACCTTATTTATGAAGGATGCGTTCCCCAACTCTCAGCTGATGTGTTATTTCGAGTGGTTTTATCACGCCATAGGCTCAGATGCTGACTTCGACCCAGCAGAACCCTTATCTGTGGATGATATGGCCCGAATTCGCATCAAGAACGCGCCGATTTTGATCGACTTATACAGTTGTGATTGGGGCATATCGCCAACTCACTGGCAAAAGTCGCAGTTTCCCGAAGAATTCCACAGTAAGATTACGGTGCTGCACGATGGTGTAGATACCGACTACTTTAAGCCCAACCCAGGTGCAAAACTGATCCTGCCCAATCTCGATTTGTCAGGAGTTGATGAAATTGTCACCTATGTGGCGCGGGGAATGGAACCTTATCGCGGTTTTCCAGAATTTATAGAAAGCCTTGCCTACGTGCAAGAGAGGCGTCCCAACTGCCATATAGTTATTGTAGGGTCCGATCGCGTTTGTTACGGCAGATCCTTGCCCAACAACGAGACCTACAAAGACCATATGCTCAAGAAAGTCCCCCTCGATTTATCGCGAATTCACTTCGTCGGCTCCCTACCTTACGGACTGTATCTCAAAGTCATTCAAGCATCCTCAGCCCACATCTATTTAACTCGGCCATTCGTGTTATCTTGGTCGATGATCGAAACTATGTCTACCGGATGCTTGGTGATTGGCTCCGACACACCACCAGTGCGGGAAGTTATCCGCGATGGAGAAAATGGTTTGCTGGTGGATTTCTTTTCACCCAAGCAAATTGCCGATAGAATCGATGAAGTGTTGGATCATCCCACCCGCATGGCAGAAATTCGTCAAAAAGCTCGGCAAACTGTTCTCGAACAATATTCCCATGACATTTTGCTGCCCCGCCACATTCAGCTGATTGAAGATGTAGCTAATCGTGGGCTGTCACCACAACAGAATATGGTGTCCAGCCTTGAGCGACAAACTCAAGATTTTGCTCTGGCACAGGGAAATTTAACCAACTCTTGAACAAATTTATGAAGAAATTTGGCTATCAATGGGTGTGCTGGAAAAAGCAAGTTTACTTTGCCAAGGTAGATGCCGATTATACATCTCAACAATGCCCTCGTTGTGGAACGCATACAGGCAAGAAGGACTTATCGGTAAGGGTTCATCATTGCCTTGAGTGCGAGTATACGACTCACAGAGATGTTGCTGCTGCACAGGTTGTCATGATTCGAGGTATAGGTGCTGCTGGGCAAGCAGTGCCAGAAATTGCCTGGGGAGACGTACTGCCGGGGGTCATCGATCTAGGTAAGTGTCCGGGAACCAGGAAGCCTAAGAAGCAATTTGCAGGGTACCCTACCCTCAACGAAGTAGGGTAGGGAGAATGTCAATATAGCTGAGATTGCAAATAATTTGCATAGGAGGGGAACTATAAGATAACTGGAATAGTCTGTTGCCAAAAAAGCCCTTAATTGGTGCGATATTGGGTAATTGGAGAATTCTATGATGCAAGTTATACTACTGAAGGCAAGCGCAGGAGAACGAGCCGGAGAATCTGGCTGTGAAACTCAAAGAGCGCGAGCAACAGTCGCGAATCCGTCGGATATCTTTGTTAATATCCAGTACACGACTAAGGAATGAGGAGTGAACGATAAATGCCTGAAATAACACTAACTTCGGGAAACGATACTTTTACTGGTGGTGCCGCTGGGGACACCATACTCGGACTAGCAGGAAACGACACCCTTACAGCTACTGCTGGCGGTGTCGTACTTGCAGGTAACGCAGGGGACGATTACCTCCAAGCTTTCGTGGCCGGCAATACCCTTTTCGGCGGTCAGGGTAATGACACGCTCAAAAGTGGTTCCAATAGCGTCTTATACGGAGATAAGGGCAGGGACAGCCTGGTAGCTATTTTTGGCGATACCTTGTACGGCGGTGACGATAACGACACCCTGGTAGGAGCCGCAGCATCTATCCTCTACGGTAACGCTGGTAGTGACAGCCTGCTCGGTGCTGCAACTGCAACCCTTTATGGCGGTCAGGGTGGAGATATCCTCAGAGGCAATGGCTCCGGCTGGTTGTATGGCGAGGCAGACAACGATACCCTCGAAGGTAAAGCTGGGGATACCTTGCTAGGCGGTGATGGTAATGACAGCCTCCTTGCCAGTGGTAGTGCTGTTATGTTTGGCAATGCAGGCAACGATATGCTGACCATTGCTGGTGCTGTCTCTGGTGCCACACTTTTCGGCGGCCAAGGTAATGACACCCTTATGGGTGGTGATACAAACAGCGGCGGTGCTGGCGGCAACCTCTTGAAGGGTGATAAGGGCAATGACTACTTAGTAGCAGGTCGCACAGGCACGAAAGTGGATACTCTGTACGGCGGTGAGGACAGCGACACCCTTATAGGTACCGATCAGTCAGAATTACTGGTAGGTGGTACTACTACCACAGGTGCTGACACTGCCGATGGCGCTGACTACATCGTTGCCAAAGCTGGCGCTGATACCATATACGGTGGAGATGGTGCTGATACCGTGGACGGCGGAAGTGGTGCGGACAGCATTTTGGGCGGTGCTGGCGATGATATCCTCTTTGCTGGTGTTGGTAGTGACTCTGACACCTTAATCGGTGGCGACGGTAGCGATACCTTGATTGGTTGGGGTGGTAATGACATCCTAATTGGTGGCGATGGTGCAGATTACTTCGTGTTTACTGGCGGTACATTCGCAACGACCGCACTATCACCAGAAACGGGAGCCATCGGCACCTTGAGCGATCTGGGGCTGGATAGTATCATAGGCTTCCAGGTAGGAGTAGATAAGATTGTTCTGGATGGTAATGGTACTGCACCTGGCTTTACAGGAAGCAATCCACCTAACGGTCTATTTGCTGTCTTGAGCGTCACCAATCCGCCATCACTTTCATTTGTGACCGGAACCTTATCAGCTGATACAGCTCAAGGTTTGATTGTTTACAACAAGGACACTGGTGCCTTGTTCTATAACCCAGATGGTGCTGGCACATCGGGCGCTACTCAGTTCCTGACTTTAGATTCAGGCTTACCTCTCTCACCGTTAGACTTCATCATCGTCTAGAATGCAGGTCTTTTATTTGCATTGAGAGGGTTAAGAAACTGGGTTTCTCGGATTGCTTAACCGCAAGTAATAACAGGACTAGAAAAGTATCTAGTCCTGTTTTTTTTACCGCAGATTTAGGCAGATAAACGCAGATAAACGCAGATAAGAAAGTGATTTTTTACCGATGCTACCGGACACGATATGACGCCCTAAAAAGTCGGTGGCTGGGTTTTTATGGTTTCGTTCGTCTTGTTAATCAAACAATTCCGGCACTCTATTTCGCAACTCCTCATTCAAACGAGGTAATTCATCGCGCATTTGCAAATACCAATCGCGACGTTGGCGGTAATGTTGAGATAGCAAACGATTCTCTCTCACCCATTCGTAAGCATTAGCTGCTAATTTATGCCGCCACGATGTATCTGCAATTAACTGGCGCAACTTGGCTTCAAATTCTTCTACCGATCGATAAATCAACCCGGTTTCTCCTTCTACAATCGAGACTTCATACACGGTGGGACTTGCCAGCACCGCTACCCCATGACCGGCACATTCAATAAATTTGAGATCCGATTTCATGCTGTTAAACCGAGTCGGATTTAAAGGCAACAAACCGATATCGCAAGAATGTAAAATTTCCTGATATCGTTCGTAAGGACAAAACGGTTCCAACTCTTTATCGGCAATCGCCAAAGCATCAAAAAATTTGCGATCGTATATCACCTTTACGCGAACTCGATCGGCATAATCTGTCAGTACTTTATTCAAAACAGGCATGATGGGTGCCCAATCTTCTTCGCGATTCAGCGCTCCAAAAAAGATGGTTACCGCATCATCCGATTTATACTGCCTTGGCTCTGGTAAATAAGCGAGTTGATTGCTAAAAACGCCAACATTCGGATTAATTTGGCGCAAAAATTCGGCGAGAGGTTCCGTAGAAGTTTGCACGCAATGTACAGCCCGGTAACTGAAAAATTGATTCTCTCCGTGAGCCGGCCAGCGCATCGGGTCGTCGTCAATTTCAGCGACAATTAAATAATCGCGACGCAACAATTCTTTGAGTTTGGGAAGATCGTTTGCAGCTTGCAAATGGCCTCGCTGCCAGATGAACACCTTTTGCTCTCCCGGCTGTCCCACACCCAAATCGGCTGTTTTGACGGAAGAAATCGCCCGCACACCCGGAATGGTGTTACTGAAGCGATCGGGCTCCAATACCCGCACGCGATCGCACGCTAAAGGAGCCATCATCATCGTTTGGATCAGCAACCGCTGAGGCGCTACAGGTGACTTAGTAGCTCGCACAACGTATTGCAGCGCCCCTGTCTGGACAGCAAATTTCATCGGATCGACGCCTAGCGGCTTCAGCAAGGGCTGGATTTGCTCCTGGAACCTTTGAAACTCCTCCCCTTTGTTTCCTCGCGTCTGAATCTCGTAAACTTGCAACCCCGCTTCGGTAAACATCTGCCTGATGCTATCGAGAGTAAAAAAGCGCAGATGAGTGCGATCGAGCAAACCTTCCTCTTCATACTCCCACTTGCCCCGCAACAGCTTCACAATCAGACTCCAGTGCTGCACGTTGGGGATACAAGCCAAAATTAGACCATCTTCCTTCAGCCACGCAACAGTACGTTTGACTACCGCCCAAGGATCGATCGTATGCTCCAGCACATCTCCAAAAACGAGACAATCAACCGTACCCTCAGCTATTTCCAGTTCTAAATTTGGATCTTCTACATTTCCCACTACCACGCGGTCTAGCCTGGTCGCAGCCACCTGCGCCGCCTGCTCGTTGAGTTCCAAACCGATATATTCGCAGTGAGGATTAATCCGCTTGTACTCTTTGTCCAAGGCTCCCGCCCCACAGCCAATCTCTACAACTACCTTCGCATCTCCCGGCAGCAGTCTGAGCAAATCCGGGTTAATGCGATCGTAATATTCCGGTAAAGATGGGGAATTGAGAATAGGGGATTGGGGATTGGGAATTGGGAATTGACGATTGGAAATTGAAGATGGGGTATTGGGAATTGACAATTCTCCACTCCCCCCTTCTTCTCCCCTCCCCGTCCTACGGGGAGGGGCAGGGGGTGGGGTAGCTCCCTCTTTCCCCTGCTTGACACCACACATTTTCAACATCCTCTGACTCCAAACCGAGCCAAAATGCTCGATTTCCAGAAAATTGGCATTTTGGGGAGTTGGTTTGTAAACCCGAAAAGCTCGCATGATGCCAAGGGTAGCAGCACTTTCCAAGGGGCTCACAAAACTGGTATCCCTGTCTAGAAAATAGGGCTGTTTTGTCCAATGGTTAATTTGAGAGACATTCAAGAAATAGCAGCCAGCGTGGGGATTGGTGGCGCGACTGAAAGTTACCTGAGTGCCCATAATATAACCTGCCAGTTCCGGTTGCTGTTGCAGATTCTGAAATTTAGCTGTTAGCTGGGGTGCCAAGTTGCCGTCTATGTAAGTTTTTTGGTTGCCCTCAAAAGAAGAGATTTCATAACGATTTGGTTGTAGCAAGTACATATCTCCAGCTTGCTTGCTAAACCACTGAAGTTTGACAAAAAACCAAGGGTCGTGCAGGATCAGGTCGTCTTCCATGTAGCAGAAGTATTCATAGCTACCAATGCAGTCTCTCAGTAGTGCCTGACACTCAAAGCCCAACAGCTGGGGCTCGGAGTTGGTGCGGTAATGTTTGTAGAAATGTGACGGTAGCGGAACTCGATCGAGAAGGTGACTATCCTTAGTAGTACATATAACTATATCTATGCTGTGAGCTTGCGACTGATTCGCAGGCAAGGCAGCACCCCTGGCAATGTCTATGCTGTTCTGGGATTTGCCAAATACCTGATGCAAACTTGTAATACAAGCAGTGAGAGCCTCGATGCGCGGCTGTGGATCTTTACCTTGGGAACCGTGCTTGCCTCGATCGCTAGGGTTGAAGTAGTGAGGAATAGAGAACAAAATCCGCATGAGCTTGTTTGTAAGAGTGCCTTTGCTTTCACCTCTACAAGTTGAGTGCCAACTTGTGGGATCGAGACTTTTTCAAGTGTTATATTAAGCGGTTGATGACGATTTTTGCTTTCTTTTTGTTAAATTAGCAACCTGAGCGATGAATCAGTACAATTTTACGGGAGTTGAAGAATGGAACCGAATTGAGGGATGGTTTGATTTGTCCTTCGCGATCGCCATCCCAAAATTTATCAAACAATTACCCTCCGGAGCCAACTCAGTCGAGCTAGGATCGTATAAGGGGCGCAGCAGTGTAGCGATCGCATCTGTGTTACCGTCAAACGGTGTCCTATATTGCGTCGATCGTTTTCAAGGCTCTGAAGAACAGAAAAAATCTCATATAGACACCAGTAACTTACTGGAGGCTTTTACCAACAATATTGAATGCTTTGGAGTTAAAGATAAAATTTATACTTTGCAAATGAGTACTACGGAAGCGTCAAAAAAATTTGAGCCGGAATCGATCGACCCGATCCGACACGACGCTGCCCACGATGGCGATGCGGTCAAAGCAGATTTGCTAAATTGGTATCCCAAGCTAAAACAGGGTGGATATCTTTTTTGTGATGATTACGCGCCCAATTGGGCGGGGGTAATGCGGGCGATCGAAACAGTCGGTTTAGAGGGTAAGGTAGTAGCAGCATCTTTGTGGATGCACAACAAGCCTGTGGGGAGTGTCTGAGTTGCAAGCAATGACGGGATTGTTTCGAGCTGGCAACAGAGTAATCGCAGCGGCGGAAATGCTGGTACTGCTCAACAAGTATCAGTTGATGCCGCAGTTTTTGCGCGGGTTGATAGTTGACCGAGAGCTCGCCGAAATCGAGCTCAGTGAGGAAGAAAGTCAAGCAGCGATCGCACAAGCGCAAGCGCAGTATCAGGTTTCCACACCAGAAGCGCTGGAAGCTTGGCTTTCCGCGCAGGGATTAAGCGTAGAAGAGTTTGAGGAAATCGTGGTGCGCCCCTTGCGGGTGGAAAAATTTAAGCAGGCAACTTGGGGCGGCAAAGTCGAGTCTTATTTCCTGACCCGCAAAACATTTTTAGATCAAGTCATCTACTCACTTATCCGTACCAAAGACCTGGGATTAGCCCAAGAAATCTACTTTCGTATCCAGGAAGGCGAACAAAGCTTTGCTGAGTTAGCCAAACAATATTCTCAGGGGCCAGAAGCCAATACGGGGGGAGTATTGGGGCCGGTACCGATCCGGCAACCCCACCCCACAATCGGTCAGCTGCTCACCGTCAGCCAACCAGGTCAACTCTGGCCACCGCGAGCCCTAGCGGAGTGGTTTATAATTATTCGCTTAGAAAAGTTTATTCCGGCTCAGCTAGATGAGCCCATGCGACGTCGCCTGATTGAGGAAATGTTTGAGACTTGGCTCGCCGAGCAGATCAAACAAATGGGGCCACTGAGTTTGGCGGAGCAAACTCAGGAATCAGGGGCGATTACCTAGTGGAAGTGCGAGCGATCGAACGCATAAGCAGGCAGCACAGACTCCAAAAATAAAATAAATGGACTGCCAGCAACAAAAAATTTGCAAAAAAACTGCCCGGATCGCAAACTTAGGCAGAAAAATGAAGGAAAAAGAATGAAGAAAAGATATATAACGAAAGGCAGCTACGCTGAAAGTTAAATTTGAGAGTTTATAGTTCCCATTTAATGTGAAATCTGACATCTAATTATTGTGGTGGTGTATGACCCAAGCAATTTCTCGATCGCAAATTCAAACCTTTCTAGCGGAAATAGAGCCATTTAAGCAGCTAAGCCCAAAAGCGCTTCAGTCTCTTGCCGCTGCTTGCCAATTACTGCGCTATCGCATCGGGCAAACAATCTTGCAAAGAGAAATAATGCCCACGCAGGTAGCGATCGTCTACATAGGACAAGTACGCCTGTTAGGGTACGATCAGCGCACGCAAAGCCCGACGAGCTTGCACGTAGCAGGGCCGGGAGAAGTGCTGGGTTGGGTGGGATTGGTGCGAGGCGTCGCCTGCGAAACGGCGATCGCATCCAACGAAGTAGTTTGTATTACCATCCCAGCATCAGTATTTTTATCATTCCTCGAAACTGAACCGGTACTGGCACAAGCATTTAAAGAAAGTCCCAGCCGCATAGAACTGTTTGAACTCCTGAGTTTGGAGTTACAGCGTCGAGCATTGGGAAATATCAACCTCAAAGACTTGACCTTCCAAGTGTGGCAAGACACCGAAGTGCTAAACTTACCAAACGGTCAAGTCACCCTTCCCGAACTAGACCAAGAGCGAGTTTGGTTGGTCAGCAGCGGTTTCGTCGGCGCATTCTCCACCGGGAGCCGATTTCCAGCCAACGAATCCGGGCCTTGGGTTCCCGTCAAGGGGAAACAAGGAGCCCGCTTGTTAGGAGTGCGATTGCCCGTTCAGCCATCGCCAGTTATAGATGTGTCGCCACCCGTAGAGCAGAACGACAGAGATGCGCCAAGCGATCGCACTGAGACTGGATATGCTGAAGATCCCGATAACTCCGACATTCCCTACGCACCAGATCTGCAACCAGAGCCGCAGGAAGCCATAGCTACCCACCAGAAATTCCCCTTCTATCGCGGTCGCGGCAGAATTGATGCCCCGTTAGCTTGCTTCAAAATGTTGGCCAAACATATGGGCCTCTCCTTCCGCAAGGATGTGATTCGCAAAATATTAGATAACCAGATCAAAACCAGAGGAAATATCACACTCCTCACCTGCGGTGGAGTAACCGAAATGATGGGTATGAAAGCCCAACTGGTGCAAGTACACGCTCAAGCACTAACGAGATTAAAAGCACCGGCAATGGTGGAATGGCAAGATAGCTTCGCCATTATTTACAGCATCAGCGCCAAAGAACTGGTAATAGCAACCCCAGAAGAGGGAATTCGCCGCCGACATCCACGAGAGTTTGTCGAAACTTGGGGTAATGAGGGGCAAGTGCTGCTCCTAGAAAAGCGTTCCGAAGAACAGCAAGAAAAATTCAGCCTGCGCTGGTTTTTGCCAGCCATCTCCAAATATCGCAAAACCTTAATTGAAGTCTTTATCGCCTCGTTTTTGGTGCAGCTGTTTGCCTTGGCGAATCCTCTGGCAACTCAGGTGATTATCGACCAAGTAATTAAGGATCGCAGTGCCACCATTCTACATAGTGTCGGTTTGATTTTGCTTGTGGTAGCAGTGTTTGAAGCGCTGCTGACTTACGTGCGAACCACTCTATTCGTTGACACCACCAACCGAATTGACGTGAGTCTGGGTGCGGAGGTAATCGACCATTTGGTCAGACTGCCTTTGAATTATTTTGACAATCGTCGGGTAGGGGAACTGGCAGGTCGGGTGAACGAACTGGAAAACATTCGCCAGTTTCTGACCGGAACTGCGCTTACAGTTGTCCTCGATGCGTTTTTCTCGGTATTTTATATCGCGTTCATGATGGTCTACAGCGTGCCGCTGACCTTCGTGGCTTTGTCAACTATACCGTTATTTGCCCTGCTGACTTTCGTTGTCGCGCCGATCGTACAGCGGCAGTTACGCACCAAAGCAGAACGCCATGCGGACTCGCAATCGTATTTAGTCGAAGTACTTTCCGGTATTCAGACGGTCAAAGCGCAAAACATCGAGCTGAAATCTCGCTGGCAATGGCAAGAAAAATATGCCCGCTATATTAAAGCAGGGTTTAAAACCGTGCTGACATTTAGTACCGCCAGCGCCCTCAGCGGCTTCTTTAATAAACTGTCCAGTTTGCTGCTTTTGTGGGTAGGAGCTTATATGGTAATAGCCACCCCACCGCAACTAACCTTGGGTCAGCTGATCGCCTTCCGGATTATCGCAGGTTACGTCACCAGCCCCTTGCTGCGCTTGGTGCAGCTGTGGCAAAACTTTCAAGAAACGGCTTTGTCGATCGAACGTCTCAGCGATGTTCTAGATGCCAAACCAGAAGCAGACGAAAACAATCGCCACAATATCGCTATGCCGCCCATTGAAGGGGCAGTCAGGTTTGAAAATGTGTCGTTCCGGTTCAATACCAGCGGCCCATTGCAACTGGTGAACGTGAGTGTAGAATTCCCCGCCGGTACGTTTGTGGGCATTGTCGGTCAAAGCGGTTCCGGTAAGAGTACCCTAATGAAATTGCTACAGCGGCTATACGAGCCCGTAGCCGGTCGGATTCAAGTAGATGACTATGATATTGCTAAAGTCGAGCTTTACTCCCTGCGCCGTCAGATTGGGATGGTGCTGCAAGACACGCTGCTGTTTAACGGCACAATTCGGGAAAATATCGCTCTGACTAATCCGGAAGCTAGCGATGAGGAAATTATCGAAGCCGCTAAGGTCGCAGTAGCTCACGACTTTATTATGGGTTTATCTAACGGCTACAACACGATAGTGGGAGAGCGGGGATCGGGATTATCGGGGGGACAAAGACAGCGGATTGCGATCGCTCGTAGTGTCCTGCAAAACCCCAAAATGCTGATTTTGGACGAAGCCACCAGCGCCCTAGATTACCATTCAGAACGTCAAGTCTGCGAGAACCTAGCCGTTGCGTTTCAGGGTCGCACCGTCTTTTTCATCACCCACCGACTCAGCACCGTCAAAAGTGCAGATGTCATACTGATGATGGATCAAGGTTGTGTAGTGGAGCAGGGTACTCACAAAGAATTGATGGGGCTGAAAGGACGTTACTATTGCCTCTACCAGCAACAAGAATCGGAAATGTCTTAATAATTTCAGATTGCAGATTGAAGATTTCAAATTTAATTCAATCTGCAATTTGCCATCTTAAATCGACAATTAGCAATTAGTTATTAAAGATTATGACCAACAAACAAATCGTCGATAGTCATTCACATAACAACGGGAACGGCAAAAATAACAGCGCCACTCAAGTAAAAGACTTCAATACCGTTTTGGTTCCTCCCGAATCGGTTTCTCCCGCTACGCCACCGCTTGCTTTTGAACCCGATAACCAACCCATCCTCCTAGAAAGACCTTCTTGGTGGTCGCACGCCTTTGTTTGGTTAATTGTTTCCGTAACCGGTACGGCTCTGCTTTGGGCAGCCTTTGCCCCTCTGGAGCAATCGGTACCGGCGGCGGGGAAGTTGGAAGCCGAAGGAGCCGCCAAAGAATTAAAAGCGCCTAACGGCGGTGTGGTACGGGAAATTTTAGTCAAAGATGGCGACCGGGTAACAAAAGGTCAATTGTTGGTGACACTCGACCCGACCGCACCCCAAGCAGACTTGGACTCCCTCCTCAAACAGCGCGAGACTCTGCTGCGGGAAAATCAGTTTTACAACGCTCAATTCACTGGCGCAAGCACCGTAGGCAGTCCGGAATTTCAAGCTTTAACCCAGTCTAGGGCTGCCCTACTGGCGGAAAATCAATATTTAAAAGCACAGTTGAATGGCGCAAAAGTATCGGGCGGGCAAGGCGATTTTTTCGCTAACCAAGAAGGGCTTTTAGCCGCTAGCCGCGCTGAATTGCGGTCTCGCGTAGAAGCGGCGCGATTGCAAGTTCAAGAGTTGCAAACCCAATTAGCTGAAGTACAGGTGCAATTAGCCGCTACCGAGGCGCAATTGCCAACGGCTAATCAGCAATTGACAGCGGCCAAAGATCGATTGACAATGGCTGGGGTGCAGCTGGAAACGGCTAAGGCGCAAGTACCGAGAGCGAAGGCGCAGTTAGAAATGGCAAAAGCCCAAGTCAGCAGTACTCAAGCTCGGTTACAAACGGCAAGGGCGCAAATACCAAACGCTTCTGCGCGAGTAGCAACGGCAGCAGCGCTGCTGAATACGGATAAAGACTTGCTCAACAGGATAAAACCGGTCGCCGAACAAGGTGCGCTGGCAGAGCTGCAATTAAAACGGCAGGAGCAACAGGTGTTGCAACGTCAAAATGAGTTGGCACAAAGCGAATCGGAAAGGTTGACGCGCCAAAGTGAGTTGGCAGCTACGGAAACGGAAATCTTGACCAGGCAAAATGAGATAACGGCAAGGGAAGCTGATGTTTTGTCTCGGTATCAGGAAATTGCTGCCATGCAAGCGGAAATTTCTAACCGTCAAGGTGAAGTTGCTGCTCGTGAAGGGGAACTTGTGAGAACTCAAGGTGAAGTGGAACGTTTGAAGGGAGAGAGACAACGCATCACGGTATCGATCGATCGAGCTAAGCAACAGTTGAAAAATACGATCGATTTATCTGCAAAAGATATTTTCACTAAAATTGCCGATAACCACAAGCGAGTTGCAGATATTGATAGCCAACTGGGTAGGTTGAGGTTGGATAACAAGAAAAGATTGGACGATATCGAAAGCCAAATCCAAAAGGCAAAACAAGCTGTGCAATACCAGGAGTTGCGATCGCCTGTTGATGGTATTGTCTTCGCTCTCAAACCAAATTCATCTGGATATGTTGTGAGAGCCATAGACTCAGAACCGGTGCTGAAGGTTGTACCTACCAATAAATTGGTGGCTAAGGTATACCTGACAAACCGCGATATCGGTCAGATTGTGGATAGATTGAATAAGGAAAAAGAGTTGAAAGTGGAAGTCAATGTTGAATCTTTCCCATCCACAGAATACGGTACTATCACTGGAAAACTGACTTCAGTTAGTTCTGATGTTTTGCCTCCGGATCAACAGGAACAACGTCCTTATTACGCTTTCCCTGCCACAATAGAATTGGAAACTCAGACGTTGAAAATAGGCAACAGGGAAATTAAGCTCCAGCCCGGTATGGCAGTCAATGCCAGTATCAAGGTGCGTAAGCGCACGGTGCTGAGTATCTTTACAGAGTTGTTCCAAAAACAAGTAGATAGCCTGGAAACTGTCAGGTAAATTTTGGCGGATAGTTTGACAAAATCACCTAAGATTACAGCCGTAGGGTGCGTCAGAAAGATAAAATTAGTGATTTGTCTAACAATTGGCCATTCTGACGCACCCGACAGCTTGCGTTATTAATGCAACTTGCTAGTTATTTAGTTGCGGCTAGTATTAGGTACGTTGTGGCGATGCCGCGCTCTTATACCCCACTCGGATAAGAGCGCGGCATCGCAATCACATAGCCAGAGTAAAAGTAAGTAGCAACTTGTATTAGTGCAGTCGTCGCAACCATTAACATAAAATAGAAAATTGTGGATTTTTTTGAGAACAGGCAATGAAAAAAAATTATAAATATCTGCAAATATTGCTTTTAATTGTATCTTTTTTGCCTGCGATTTTTCTAGGAAAATTGATTATAAAATATGGTGTAAATGTGCCCTTTTTCGATCAATGGGGGGTGGCCAGATATATTAATAAATACTTTACTTCCGGTCTCACTTTCACAGACTTGCTAGCTCAGCATAATGAAACTCGCCCGTTTTTTCCCAGGATTGTTTTTATCAGTCTAGCATCTTTGACTCACTGGGATGTGAGATATGAGATGTTAGTGATATTTTTAATGGCTTGCTTTATATCCTTCAATCTCTATCGTTTGAATAGATTAACAATAGGAGGAATGCTATTTAAAGTAATTCTGATATGTTTGCTATTTAACTTGTTAATTTTTTCCCCTGTCCAGTATGAAAATTGGCTTTGGGGATTCCAAATAGTTATCTTTATTCCTATGCTTTGTATCACAAGCTGTATTTTAATAGCTTACTCTCAACTTAGCTCTAAAGGAAAATTTTTAACTTGTATGTCTTTGGCTACGATAAGTACTTTTTCGCTTGCGAATGGACTGCTTTGTTGGCTAGTTGTTTTCCCGGTTCTTGCTTTAAATACCTGGAAAGATTTAAGCAAGGAGAAATGGTTAGTTACAGGATGGATAGCTGGTTTTACGTTGAATGCAGCGCTGTATTTTTATGGTTATCAAAAACCGCCGCATCATCCAGGTATTTGGGATGGCGCAGTTCATTTACAAGCAGCGATCGATTACTTTTTCGGTTTCTGCGGTTCCGGGTTTGCTTTTGGTAATTTCAATCTAGCTAAAAATGTTGGTATGGTGTTATTTAGCATTTTTATTGCTGTATGTATTTACTTAATTAAATACAGAAAAAACTTCATTTTATGGCACCGCACAATAGGGTGGCTAATGATTGCGACATACTCAATCAGTAGTGGATTGATAACTACATTAGGAAGGGTGGGATTCGGTGTCGAGCAATCTATGGCTCCCAGATACACAACATTTTCATTGTATCTACCTATCTCTCTAGTTGCTTTGGTAGCAATTATTATTGATGATGCTGCCAGAAAAAGTCGGTTTTCAAATTTAAAATTATTGGTTTATTTAATCAGTCTAATTGCAATTATTTATTTACTTTTTTTGGAGTTAATTTCGGTCAATATGGCAGTTAAAGAAATGAATAATTGGAGGGTAGAGCGTTTACAAGGTAAAAGCTGTTTGTTATTTATAAATATTGTTAAAGAAGAAGAGTGCTTGGCGACAAGAGTAAACCCCAAGATTGCGAGAGTGAAGTTTTTGGCAAATCGGCTTAACAGCTTAGGGTATTTGCAGCCAGGTTTGATAAAAAGTAGCCGAATTCAAAATATTGAAGGTAGTAAAGTAAATACTGCTGATGGATACGGCTATGGGTGGTTTGATGGGGTTAGCAAAGTAAGTAATGATGAATATGTTACATCTGGATGGGCAAGATTGCCAGACAGAGAAGAACCAGCCGATGCAGTTATACTGACTTACGAAAAGGCAAACAATCATGATACCGCGTTTGCCTTGATTTATACAAGAATTAAAAGAGAGGATGTTGCCAAAGTTACGCCAAAAGACGCCTACTCTATGTCTGGGTGGCAAAAATCTTTTTCTGCAAGTAAACTGCCAAAGGGTCAGGTTAAAATAAATGCTTGGGCATTTGACGCCAATACAGGCAAGGCTTTTAAGCTAAACGGTACTCAAATAGTGCAAAATCTATGAAAGTTGTCAATACTGATATTCCCGATGTTTTGTCGATCGAACCGCAAGTTTTTGGAGATGCGCGGGGCTTTTTCTTTGAAAGCTACAATCAGAAGGTATTTGCCGAAAAAGTTGGTATGACAACGCATTTTGTGCAAGACAATCACTCGCGTTCTGGCCAAAATGTTCTGCGTGGGTTACACTATCAGATTCAGCAACCGCAAGGGAAATTAGTGCGGGTAGCTGTGGGCGAGATATTTGATGTGGCGGTGGATATCAGAAAAAGTTCGCCGACTTTTGGACAATGGGTAGGTTATATGTTGAGTGCTGAAAACAAACGCCAGTTGTGGATTCCAGCCGGTTTTGCCCACGGTTTTGTAGTGGTTTCGGAAGTGGCTGAGGTGTTGTATAAAACTACTGAGTACTATGCGCCGCAACACGAAAGGTGTATTCTGTGGAATGACCCGGATTTGGCGATCGCATGGCCTGTAGAAGCAACTCCAATATTATCCGCTAAAGATCGAGCCGGTCAACCATTTAAAACAGCAGAAGTATTTTCATGAGGCGAATTTTAGTAACAGGTATTGCGGGACAGTTGGGACAAGAATTGCAACAGACGCTTGCGCCTGTTGGTGATGTCATCGGTGTGGGACGCGAGAGGATGGATTTAACTCAGCCAGATGCGATTCGTCAGACAATCAATGAAGTTAAACCAGATGTAGTTGTGAATGCAGCTGCATTCACGGCGGTGGATAAAGCGGAAAGCGAACTGGAGTTGGCAGAGGCTATTAATGCGATCGCTCCCGGTATCATAGCTCAAGAATGCCAAAAATTGCACATTCCCCTGATTCACGTTTCCACCGATTACGTTTTTAATGGTAGCCAAAGCCAACCTTACCGCGAAACCGACCCCACCAATCCGATCAATGCTTACGGAAAAACTAAACTTGAAGGCGAAATCGCTATTCAGCAAAACTGCCAAAACCATATTATCCTGAGAACCGCTTGGGTTTATGGCGTTGGTGGCAAAGTTAACTTCGTTAAAACTATGCTGAGATTGGGGGGCGAACGGGAAGAAATTCGTGTAGTTGCCGACCAAATTGGTAGCCCTACTTGTACAGCTGATTTGGCTGGTGCAATTACCCAATTGATTCCCAAATTTACACCAGAAATTGCCGGAATTTACAACTACACAAATAGCGGTGTTGCCAGTTGGTATGACTTTGCTGTTGCTATCTTTGAAGAAGCAAAACAGTTAGGCTGGAATTTGAAAATTCAGCGCGTAATTCCAATTACAACACCAGAATATCCTACCCCGGCGCGTCGCCCCGCCTATTCGGTTCTCTCCTGTGGAAAAATATCAGCAGTTCTGGGAACTTATCCCCCCCATTGGCGACAGGGATTGAGAAATATGTTAGCCGAACTTTATACCCAAACTTATGAAAGCACTAATTCTATCCGGCGGTAAAGGAACTCGTCTGCGACCTCTCACTTACACGGGTGCGAAACAACTCGTTCCGGTCGCCAATAAACCAATCCTTTGGTACGGAATTGAAGGAATTGTCGCTGCTGGCGTTACCGATATCGGTATTATTATCAGTCCGGAAACTGGGGAGGAAGTGAAAGCCAAAACGGGAAATGGGGAACTTTTCGGCGCGAAAATTACTTATATCCTTCAGGAACAACCCGCAGGTTTAGCCCACGCAGTTAAAGTCGCCCAGCCATTTTTAGGTGACTCGCCCTTCATTATGTATTTGGGCGATAATTTAATTCAAAGCGATTTAAATCTATTTTTGGAAAGGTTTAAATCGCAACAAACGGATGCTTTGATTCTGCTGCGACAAGTTTCTAATCCATCAGCTTTTGGTGTTGCAGAAATTGATGCGAATGGACGAGTTTTGCATTTGGTGGAAAAACCGAAAGTTCCGCCTTCTAATTTTGCGCTGGTGGGAATTTACTTTTTTGCTAAGACGATTCACGATGCGATCGCGTCTATCCAACCTTCTGCCCGTGGCGAATTGGAAATCACCGATGCCATTCAATGTTTGATCGATCGACAGAAAAAAGTAGAAGCTTGCCAGTTAGAAGGTTGGTGGTTAGATACAGGTAAAAAAGACGATTTGCTAGAAGCAAATCGGATTATTCTCGATACTACCTGTCTGACAAAATCTATTGAAGGTGAAGTAGATACCCAAAGTCAGGTAATTGGGCGGGTGCAAATTGGGCAAGGAACTAAACTCGTTAATTGTACTATTCGGGGCCCAGTAAAAATTGGCAGCGATTGCTATTTGGAAGACTGTTTTATTGGCCCTTACAGTAGTATTGGCGATCGAGTCACTTTGATAGATGTTGAGGTTGACCATAGCGTGATTTTACAGGGTGCTAAAGTGGTAGGTATTCATCAACGCATTGTGGATAGCGTCATTGGACAACGCGCCCAATTAATTGTTTCCCCACAACGTCCCAAAGCTTTGCGGTTTATGATTGGCGATGACAGTCAAATAGAACTAACGTGATTTACTTCTTGACGGTTAATTATTATTCCAGGGATTTCATCGCTAAATTAGTTGACTCGATGCAAGCAAGTAAAGGAGTTGACTACAAGACGATCGCGATCGATAATTCACCAGATGATGACTCTCTGCACGATTTGGCAGATGATAATATCCTTATCCTTGACGCTGGAACTAATCTGGGTTTCGGTAAAGCCTGCAATTTAGGATTAAATTGGATTTATACTCAAGATTCCCAGGCGATTGTTTGGATTATAAATCCCGATACACAGCTACTTCCAGGCGCTTTAGAGAAAGTGCCAGCTTTTTTTGCAGCACATCCACAACTTTCAATTGTGGGTACGATCGTCTACACGCCAACTGGTGAAGTTTGGTTTGCTGGCGGCGAATTTATTGAAAAAAATGGGGCAATTATTTGCAAAACTACTTTAAATGATCACACAACTTTGGACTATTTAGAAACTGATTGGGTTAGCGGTTGCAGTTTATTACTAAATTTACAACATTTTCAGACTTGCCCTCAGTTCGATCCCGATTACTTCCTTTATTACGAAGATTTTGATTTTTGCAGACGCTATGCCAAAGCGGGACATTTAATTGCGATCGCACCTCAAATTGCCGTAGTTCACCAACCTTCGTCAATCACTGGCAAAAATATTTTAGCCAAATTCAAGCACAGTACATACAGCTATTTATTAACTGTCGGACGTTATAGCAAAAAAACAGTTTTAATCCTGAGATTGACTCGGCTTGTTTTCCATGCCATCATCTTAATGCCAGTCAAACCGCAAATTGGTTTTGGTAAGCTTCACGGGGTATGGCTTTATTTGAGGAGAGTGTTTCGTTGAATCGATTGTTGTTAAACTTGTCCTTTTTAATGACTAAACCAACGGGTATTAGTACTTATGCTTTTAATTTGTTTCCTCATCTAAAGTTACTAAACCCAACTTTATTAGTATCTCGCAATATAGACAACTTTGATTGCTACCCAGTCCCGCCAAACTTAACACCGGAACAAGGGACAAAAGGTAACTTGTCGCGGATTCTGTGGACGCAGTTACAGCTACCGAAAATTTACCGAAAACTGAAAGCAAATCTGTTATTTTCCCCACTTGCAGAAGCGCCAGTATTTTCAGGTTGCCGATATGTTGTGACGGTTCATGACTTGATTCCCCTGCGTTTTCCGAGGCGATTTTCACCTTTAACTAACTACAGCCGATATTTGCTTCCTCTGGTTTTGTCAGAAGCGCAGCATATTATTTGCGACTCGGAATCAACTGCGAAGGATGTGATGAAATTTTTCAATATTTCGGAACGGAAAGTTACACCTGTTCTCTTAGCCTATGATGCCGATCGCTTCCGATTTTTAAATTTACCAAGTCGCAATTATTTTCTGTATATCGGCAGACACGATCCGTACAAAAATATACTACTTCTGATCGAAGCTTTTGCGACTTTACCCAACAGCGACGATCGGGAATTGTGGATAGCTGGATCGTTTGACAAACGCTTCACTCCAACTTTAAAAGCAGCTGCGGAACAGTTGGGAATATGCGATCGCATCAAATTTTTGGAATACGTTCCCTATGCGGAATTGCCGACAATAATCAATCAGGCGATCGCACTCGTTTTTCCCAGCCTTTGGGAGGGATTCGGACTTCCCGTTTTGGAAGCGATGGCTTGCGGTACTCCCGTCATTACCTCCAATCTTTCCTCAATACCTGAAGTTGCTGGCGATGCGGCTATTTTAATCGATCCCTACAACGTGGGAGAAATTGCAGAAGCGATGCAGGCGGTGGCGGATGATGCGGAGTTGCGATCGCGCCTCCGTCAAGCTGGACTTGTCAGATCCCAACAATTCAGTTGGGCCAAAACAGGACAGGCTACCGCCGCCATACTACAACAATATCTCTAAAAAAGCGATTTTTAAACATTATATAAAATAGCTATTTGTTAGTTTATTAACTTATTTTTTTAGACTCTATAACCGCAGATTTTAGATAGTCTCTATCTACCAAAAGATACAGCAAAGCATCTTTTTAAATTATCACTTGCGGGGGAAGCTTATCTTAGCAATTTAATCATAACTTTAAAAAAGATTAGTAAAGTCCGATTACAAGGAAACAAGAATTATGAATAAGCAACCTGATGAAAACCGCGACCCGATTTCCGGTGAAACAGGCGCACATCCAGTAGAGACAGGTATTGGTGCTGGTGCGGCTGGCGTTATTGGTACAGCCGTCGGCGTTGCGGTGGGTGGCCCAGTCGGAGGCGCAATTGGCGCAGCAGTTGGCGCGGTAGTAGGCGGTTTGACCGGCAAAGCAGTTGGCGAAGCAATTGACCCCACAGTAGAAGATGCTTACTGGCGCGATAACTACACCTCCCGGTCTTACGTAGAACCCGATTACAGTTACGATGACTACGCACCCGCCTATCGCACCGGCTATGAAGGTTACGGTCGCTACTACGGTAGAAGTTACGATGAAGTCGAACCAAATTTGCGACGCGACTACGAAACAAACCGTCGCAATCCAAACTTAACTTGGGAAAAAGCTAAACGGGCAACTCGCGACGCATGGGACAAAGTTGAACGCGCTATTCCCGGCGACATCGACAAAGACGGAAAGTAACACGCAATCCGGTTGTATACCATCTTTTGAATTTTTGAAACATTAAACATTTCCAAAAATTCTTGTGGGGTAGGCATCCTGCCTGCCGAGAGAGATTCTTTGCTGAAGATGTCTATTGTAGAGACGTTTCATGAAACGTCTCTACAGTCGTTCAATAGACTTCTCCAAAAATTCTTGTGGGGTAGGCATCCTGCCTGCCTTTCAGATTGTTTTCTGGAGATGTCTAATAACTGGAGTTTAGACTAACCGCGCCCTAAAGCGCGGTTAGTCTAAACTCCTATAAATAAAAGTAAAAAGATAAAAAACAGTCGTACAAGTGTACTAATGACACAGGTACGACTGTTTGGTAGAAGCTTAAAGTTGTACCAC
>NZ_JBHFNU010000109.1:0-5494 GCF_041929145.1 Aerosakkonema sp. BLCC-F183
CAAAAATGCCGAAGAACGCTATCAAAGCGCATTAGGGCTGAAATGGGATCTAGAAAAATGTTGGCAGCAATTGCAAACAAAAGGTGGCATTGAAGCTTTTCCCATTGCACAAAGAGATTTGTGCGATCGCTTCATCATCCCCGATAAACTCTATGGACGAGAAACAGAAGTTCAAACCTTACTAGAAGCATTTGAGAGGGTTAGCCTTGGTGCAACCGAAATGATGCTAGTAGCTGGGTTTTCGGGAATTGGTAAAACCGCCGTTGTCAACGAAGTACATAAACCAATTGTCAGACAACGCGGCTATTTTATTAAAGGGAAATTCGACCAGTTTAATCGCAATATTCCCTTTTCTGCATTTGTGCAAGCATTTCGCGATCTAATGGGGCAATTATTGACCGAAAGCGATGTGCAAATTCAGGAATGGAAAAATCAAATATTAGAGGCTGTGGGGGAAAATGGACAAGTAATTATTGACGTCATTCCCGAATTAGAAAACATTATTGGTATTCAACCACCAGCAGTAGAATTATCAGGAACAGCCGCGCAAAATCGCTTTAATCTATTATTTCAAAAATTCACCCAAGTCTTTACAACTCCTGAACATCCCTTAGTGATGTTTTTAGATGATTTACAATGGGCAGATTCCGCATCACTCAAGTTAATGCAGCTATTAATGGCTGACACAGGTCATCTTTTCATTATGGGAGCCTACCGTGATAACGAAGTCCTACCAGGACATCCATTATTGATGACCTTGAGTGAAATCCAAAAGAAACAAGCAACAATTAACACGATTACTTTAGCACCACTCAGTCAAGTCAAAGTAAATCAATTAGTTGCTGACACACTCAAATGTTCAGAAGAATTGGCATGGAATCTTTCTAAATTAATCTCTCAAAAAACTCAAGGTAATCCATTTTTTGCTACACAGTTTCTTAAAGCACTGCATCAAGATGGACTAATTCAATTTGATTTTGAATTAAGCTGTTGGCAATGTGATATAGCTGAAGTCAAGGTGCAAGCAACTACAGATGACGTTGTGGCTTTTATGAGTCTGCAATTGCGGAAACTTCCACCATCAACTCAAGAAGTATTGCAGTTAGCGGCTTGCATTGGTAACTCTTTCGATTTAGCAACATTGGCTATTGTTTCTGAACAATCTCAAATTGAAACAGCAGCTTGTTTATGGAAAGCATTACAAGAAGGATTAGTTTTACCCATTGGTGATGTTTATAAGTTTTATGTCGGTCAAGAAACTCTAGTACGTACCTCAGACAATCAAGAGATTGTTACTTACAAATTTCTCCATGACCGAGTACAACAAGCAGCATACTCTTTGATTCCCGATAATCAAAAACAACTAATGCACTTAAAAATTGGTCGATTGCTTTTAAGTGTAATCAATCAAACAGAAAAAGAGGAGAAAACTTTTGAGATAGTTAATCAATTAAATAAAGGCTCTGATTTAATAGAATCACAAAATGAACGAGAAGAATTAGCCAATCTCAATTTAGTTGCTGCCCAAAAAGCTAGATCTGCAACTGCTTACATTGCAGCTATTGAATACGCTACTCAAGGTATACAACTTCTCAGCCCAAATGGTTGGCAGAAATACTATGATTTAATATTAGCTCTCCATGATTTAGCCGCAGAAGTAGCCTGTCTAAGTGGTGAATTTACGCAGATGCAGGAAATGGTTGACGAGGTACTGCAAAATGCTCATCAATTACTAGACAAAGTAAAGGTTTATGAAGTGATGATTTTGGCTTATGTAGCTCAAAATCGGCAGCTAAAAGCCATTCAAACTGCCCTTGCTGTTTTGGAATTATTTGGAGTTTCGTTTCCAGAACATCCCACTCAAATAGATGTTTCTCAAAGTTTACAACAGACTCAAAATTTATTCCAAGGAAAAGATTTAGCACAGTTGTTAAAACTTCCAGAGATGACCGATCTCGAAGCTCTTGCAGAGATGAGAATTTTAGCAACTATCAACGCGGCAGTTTATCAAACTATTCCAGAATTACTACCGTTAATTGTATGTACGCAAGTAAGATTATCAATACAATATGGTAATGCTGACGTATCGGCACAAGCTTATGCTTGGTATGGAGTAATTTTGTGCATTATTGGCGAAATAGATTTAGGTAATCGTGTTGGTGATTTGGCAATGGAATTACTGCCAAAATTTGAGAGTAGAGAATTTCAAACCAGCACAATTAATATGGTTTATTCCTTCGTCAAGCCCTGGAAAAATCATATTCAATCGTCACTCGTTCCTTTGCTCGATGGATACCATAGAGGGCTGGAGATGGGGACTTTAGAATATGCTATCTACTGTGTTTATAATTACTGTACTCTGTCATTTTTCCTGGGACAAGATTTGTCAGTCCTAGAACCAGAGATGAAAGTTTACAGTCATGTATTTGCTCAACTTAAACAAGATACTACCCATAATTATCTTAAAATCTATTACCAATCTGTCTTAAATTTACTTGGAAAAAGTCAATGCCCTTGGCAAATTCAAGGTGTAGTCTATGACGAAGAAATAATGTTGCCCAAGCATCAGGAGGGTAAAGATTTTTATGCACTTGGAACCCTGTATATTAGTAAACTAGCTCTTTGTTATTTGTTCAATGAGTGGGAGCAAGCAAAAAAAGTAGCAATTGAAGCCAAAGAAAATTCCCATTCTCTATCCGGTTTTTTTATCATCCCAGTGTTTCATTTTTATGATTCATTGACTCATCTGGCAACATTACCTAACACAGAAGATAGGGAAGATAATTTACCACAGCAAGTTATTGACAACCAGACAAAACTTAAACAATGGGCTGAATATGCGCCCAACAACTATTTACATAAATTTTATTTAGTTGAAGCAGAACAGTATCGAGTATTAGGTAATAAATCGGAAGCAATAGAATACTACGAGCGTGCCATTACAGAAGCAAAAGCTAATGGCTATATTCAAGAAGAGGGTTTAGCCAATGAATTAGCCGCAAGATTTTACCTGGCTTGGGGGAAAGAGAAAGTCGCAGCAGTTTATATGCAGGAAGCATATTATTGTTATGCCCGGTGGGGAGCCAAAGCCAAAGTTGGCGACTTGGAACAACGCTACTCCCAATTACTTGCTCCGATATTACAGCAAAACCGTTCTCAACTTTCAACTAATGACACTATCTTCACTTTGGGAACTGTCACATCTACCAGTTCTGCGACAAAAAGCAGCAGCAGTATCTCAGATACTCTAGATTTAAAAGCAATCCTCAAAGCATCTCAGACTATCTCCTCTGAAATCGAACTAGAAAAACTGCTTACATCTTTACTTTCCATCGTGATAGAAACTGCTGGGGCTGATAAATCTGTATTAATGCTGTTTCGAGACAACCGCTTGCTAATTAAAGGCTCAATCACCCAAGGAACAAACCCAGTAGTATTGCAGAGAATTCCGGTTGGAGAGAGTCAAGACATTCCCCACAAGCTGATTTACAAAGTTAAGAACAGTCAACAGACTGTTGTCTTATTGGATGCCACCGCAGATATCACTTTCGCCAACGATCCCTATATCATTCGTCAGCAACCCAAGAGTATCTTGTGTATGCCAATTTTACATCAAGGTAAGTTCTTGGGGATTTTATATCTAGAAAATAATTTAGCAAAGGGGGCGTTTACGAGCGATCGCGTGGAACTGTTGAATTTACTTTGCGCTCAAGCCGCCATTTCTCTAGAAAATGCCCAACTTTATCAACTTTCCTTAGAATATGCCCAACAGCTAGAACAGGCATTACATAACTTACAACAAGCGCAATTACAAATTGTCCAAAGCGAAAAAATGTCCGCTTTGGGTAATATGGTGGCGGGAGTAGCGCACGAAATGAATAATCCTTTAGGGTTTATTGCTGCTAGTCTCCAACAAGCTAAACCCACTGTCTTCGAGATTGTCGAACACTTAAAACTCTATCAAGAAACTTTGACCGATCCAACTGAAGAAATCCAAACTCATGCCGAAGAAATTGACTTGGAATATAGCTTAGAAGACTTGCCCAAAATGCTAGATTCCATGTCTGTAGCCTGCGACAGACTAAAAAATATCAGCACTTCTCTACGCACGTTCTCCCGTGCCGATCGAGAATATAAAGTGCCATTTAATCTTCACGAAGGGATTGAGAGTACCCTATTAATTCTCAAACATCGTCTGAAAGCGAACGACCAACGTCCGGCGATTGAAGTGGTGATCGACTACGGAAATTTACCTCAAATTGAATGCTTTCCCGGTCAATTAAATCAGGTATTTATGAATATTCTCGCGAATGCGATCGACGCGGTAGAAGAATCAAATCTGGGACGGAGTTTGGCAGAAATTAAGGCAAAAACCAATCAAATTACCATTCAAACATCATTAGTAGATAAACTGGTAGAAATTCGGATTAACGATAATGGTAAAGGCATGACGGAGGCAGTCAAAGCTAAAATATTCGACCATTTATTTACGACCAAAGCTGTCGGTAAAGGGACGGGGTTAGGATTAGCTATTGCCCGTCAAATTGTCGTCGAAAAACATCAGGGGAGTATCGAAGTTGAATCAACTGTTGGTCGCGGCACCCAGTTCTGTATCCGATTGCCAATCTCAACCTAGCCATCTTCTATATCTCTCCCGAACAAACCGGTCGAATGAATCAGGGCATTGACTACCGGACAGATTTTTATTCATTAGGTATAACATTTTACGAATTACTCACCGGAGACTTACCCTTTCAATCAAAAGAAAGGTAAAATTGAAACCTTCCCGATCGCACAACGGGATCTGTGCGATCGCTTCATCATTCCCGATAAACTTTATGGACGAGAAATATTGTTTGCCCGCAATCTGCTATAAAAAAGCTAAATTCACTACTTTTTCACCAAAGTCTTGTATAATAAGTTATTCATCCAGGCAATCAAAAAATAAATGTTAATTCATCTTCATAAATTGTTCAAAAAATATTTTTTAACAGCCGAAATTTTTCTAGGCAATTTTACTATCGTATATCGGTTATTTGCAGAATCTAAAAATACTGAAACATCAACTGGAATCCAGAATTTAGTGCGACTCACCTTTAATAAGATAATCTTATTTTGCGCTCGATATAGCAGGAATAACGTATAGGCGATTGAGCAATAATACGCCTCACACTCGCTCTCCTTGACATGGGGAAATAAAAATAATTGTAGTCTAAAAATCTCAGAGGAGTATCGAAGTTGAGTCAAAATTTGGTCGCGTAACTCAGTTCTGTATCCGACTGCCAATCTCACCCTAGCCATCTTCTCAAATCTAGTAATTTCAAGCTAAACAACCAGACAAACCACTAACGGAGAAATCATCATGAATCTGACTGGATATCAACTCAACACGGAATTATATAACGGGTCGAGAACTATTGTGTATCGCGGTGAACGCGAGGCGGACTCGCTACCAGTAGCGATCAAACTACTAAAAAACCCCTATCCCAGTTTC